>CAZUWC010000045.1:0-9231 GCA_964623935.1 uncultured Halobacteriales archaeon | reverse complement strand
ATGGGGCCGACTACGCGAAAGACGAGCACATGCAGGCCGCCCTGGAGGAACTGGGACTGGACCCCGAACCCTACGACCTGCCCGAGGCCGACAGCGGCGTCGGCGGTGTGGAGTGACTGATCGACTATCTGACTCTATGGTAGCTGTGACCGCGGACGTGCGCATTGAAGTACCGACCGTGTGAGTCCGCGGACATCAGCCCCTCGTAGGTGCTTTCCGGGATGTCGACGTACCGGTACACCTTGCCATCCTGGAGTTCGACCTCGAGGACGCGCTCCTCGGCATCGTATCCGACGCTATCGATGAGTGACGAGGAGACCGATTCTCGGTCCATATCAACCGTCAAATCCCGGTCCGTGATGGACTCTTCGATTTTGGCGCGCGACGAGAGCGGTCCGCCGGGTCGAAACCTTTGACAATCAACCAATCAGTTCACTGAATTTACTGGTCGGGGACAGCTCCGTCGGGCACGGCGTAGGGTTGCCCGCAGCCGTGGATCTCGAGTGTACACGACGGACACACGGTGTGCTTCGCACGGCGGTGGACGACCGACTGGCGCTGGCGGGTCGGGTCAGCCTCCAGCGTCTCCCGTTTCTCCTCGGGCAGGTCCGCGAACGCGATCAGTTCCGTCCCGCAGGCCGGACACGACGTCTCGTACATATCCACACATCCTGTCTCTGGAGACAAATCTCCGTCGGTGACCGCGGACCTGCGAAAATTTCTTGTCAACCGAGGAGTTGGTTTTACCGGATGTGGGTAGTCAGTTCGGGGGAGCCGTGCTACCGGTACCACTCGCGTACTCACGGTTCTCTCACGATCAGTGGCGACGAGCGGCCGGGCATCCGGGAACGGACCGGGGGAGCACTACGGTCGACACGAGTGCCGGATTCGGGGTGAGTCGAGCATGACCACCAGCGTGGATACCATCTGGATACTCTCGGGAAGTGTCTCCGGGTTCGCGGCGGGGGGCCTCGACGCAGCGCACTGGGCCCTATCGGGCGTGTTGGATATTCTGACTGCCCAGGCATCCGGGCCCGTACTGTCGAATGGGCAAAGCCGTTCCCCGGGACGGTGGCACTGCGACTGATGGACAGGAGGACCTGCTGAAGCTGACACGGGACGACGAGAGGGACCAGTTCCTGATTTCGGACTACCGAGAAGAGGAGTTGGAGAGCCACCTCGAAAAACGAACGCTCGTCGAGATCGTTTTCGGTTTCGCGTTCAGTACGGGCGCACTCGCAGCGTTGCTCGGAGTGATCTGAGTGACGCGAACGGGCTCTGATACACGCGTTCGATCCGACACTATGGCTCGCTGTCACGAGTGCTGTGGCGGCTCGGAGTGGTGCGGTGGGTCGATCTCTCGCCAAACCATCGAAACTAATTTATTATAGAATGAAAGATTGTGGGATATGGTCCTGTTCATCGTGGGGGGGTTCGTGCTCCTCGTATTGCTCGTACTCCTCGTGGCGTACACGATCAACGTCTACAACCAGCTCGTGAGCCTGCGCGAGCGTGTCGACCAGGCCAAACAGAACATCGACGTGCTCCTCAAACAACGCCAGGACGAACTCACGAAACTCATCGACGCCGCACAGGAGTTCATGGATCAAGAGGAGGAGGTGCTGACGAAACTCACCGAGGCACGCGAGGCGGCCGCGCGGGCAGACAGTCCGGCCCAGCAGGCACAGGCCGACCAGCAGGTCCGCGAGGCGCTGATGGACTTCGAGGCCCGTGCGGAGGCCTACCCCGAGTTGCGCTCCCAGGAGAACATGATGCAGTTCCAGAAACGCATCTCGGAGATCGAGTCCCAGATCGCCGACCGCCGGGAAGTCTACAACGAGGCGGTCACCCAGAACAACACGCGCATCGCACAGTTTCCCTACGTGATCTTCGCCCGGCAGTTCGGCTTCAGCGAGCGTGAACTGTTCGAGGCGACCGAGGCAGAGAAGGAGGACGTCGACGTCGGTGCGGCCTTCGACCAGGCGCAAGCATGAGCGTCCTGTGGGCGGTGCTCGACGTGGGGGGCCACGAAACCCTCGTCAGGATGCTCGACGTGGTCGTTCAGAGTTCGAGCGACGGTGACTCGACGCTGGCGCTCGTCGCGGGCTTTTTCGTCGGCCTCTATCTCGTCTACGACGGCTTCGGGAAGTGGAAGACGAAGCGACTCATGGAGGACACGCCCACCGAGAAGGTGCGCTCGATGGCAGCAGGCCGGACGGAACTGGAAGGGACCGCTCACAACGACGGGCAGACCGTCGAGGCACCATTCAGCGACGAGGAGTGTCTGCACATCGACTGGGAGGTCGAGGAGTACCGCAAGGACCCCGACGACGACGATTACGACTGGGAGACCGTCGCGCAGGGCTCCCAGTCCGTCCCGTTCTCCCTCGACGACGGGACCGGACGCGTCCTGGTCCGGGCGGCCGGCGGCGACGCCACGTTCGAGATTTCGGATTCGAACACCCGGCGGATCACCGTCGGCGGGGGTCAGCGTCCGCCAGGAGAGGTCGCGGAGTTCATCGAGCGCCACGACGGCCAGCACGAGCGAGCGAGTTTCACGGAGAACCCCGTCGACGCACTGGGGGACTTCGTTGCCAGCGACCGAATCGGCCATTCAAACAGGAAACGGCGCTACACCCAGGAGGTCCTGCCCGACGGCAGCGACGTCTACCTCCTCGGGAGCGCGGTTCCGCGGGAAGCCGACGGGGAGATGGCGGGCCAGGAGGACCTGCTCGAGTTGACCCGCGACGAGGACCTCGATAAATTCCTGATCTCGGACCGCAGCGAGGAGGAACTGGAGAGCTACTACGAGAAGTGGGGGCCGCTGGAGGTCGTCGGCGGCCTCGCGCTCAGCGCCATCTGTCTTGCCCTGTTGCTCCTTCGATTCTGACCGCCGACACGTTTAGTTGCCACGCTGGCGAAGTCCACCCGTGAGCGAGGAGACCGAGGAACTGGAGGCGCAGGCGGCCGACGCCGAGACGGCGAGCGACCAGCGCGAAGAGAGCGGCGAGTCCTCGGACCTCGCGCCGGGCGAGGCCGGCGACATCGACGACGCCGCGGAGTCGTTCCTGGAACTCGAGTCGCAATTCGGCGGGGAGACGCTCCCGGGAGGTGTCCGTGGCCGGGCGGTCGACGTCGAGCGCGTCCCCGCATCGCATGTGCCGGAGGACTACCCCGTCGACATCGGGACCGAGGAGGCACTCGCGCTCACGCTGGCTGTCGACGGCGCGGAGGTCGACGTTTACTTCGCCTTCGAGGCGGACCTCGCGGACGACCGCCTCGGGCGCCTGCTCGCGCTGAAGGGCATCCCGGCCGACCGCTTCGCCGACCTCTACGGCGAGTCGATCCTCCTGACGGTCGAGGACGGCCACCACGTCCCGGTCGTCCCGGATGAGTCGCCGCGCGGAGACGCCACCGGCTTCTACGGCGTCGCGGCGGGACTGGGCGTGAATCTGCTCACGGTCCTGCTGGTCCTCGCCGGGTTGGGCAGCGTCTTGTCGGTGCCGGTCGTCCTCGCGTGGGTACTGGCGAACGTCCTCGCCGTGCCGGCCGCGACGTATCTCGACGCCTGGCATCTCCGCACCCACACCGACTGGGACGGGGGGCCGCTGTTCTGGGCGACCCTCGGCGCTCTCCCGGGCGTGAACGTCCTCTCCTCGCTGGCCTACCTCCGCGAGCGGGCACGCGCCACACCCCTCGAGTAGCGCAGCCGCGTCCGCGTCGCTCACCGCCGTCGCAACGCCAGGACGTACCGGGTCAGCGACCGGTGGACCGGGCGGTCGAAGGCGGCCTCGGTGGTCCAGCCGGCCTCGTGTGCGGCCCCGGCCCAGGGCCGGTCGCCGACCACCACACACCGCGGCGCGACACGGCGCGCCTCCCCGAGGGCCGCCAGCACCAGTTCGTCGAGCCGACCCTCGATCTTCGACTGACGGCCGTAGGGGGCGTCGAACACAACCGCGTCGACGGCACCGTCCGCCAGGGGCAGCGAGCGGGCGTCACCGCGGGCGACCGCCCACCCGCCGTCGAGAAAGTGCGCGAGGTTCTCGCGGGAGCCCCGGACCATCTTCGCCTGCGCGTCGAGACCGAGGACGCGCGCCCCGACGAGTCCCGCCTCGATGAGGATGCCGCCGGTGCCACACATGGGGTCGAGCACCGTCGCGCCCGGCCGGGCGCCGGCGGCGTTGGCCAGCGCCCGCGCGAGCAGCGGGTCCATGCTGCCTGGCTGGAAAAAGGGGCGGTCGGTGGGCTGGCGGTCGCCGTAGTCACGGACGCTCTCGGCGACGAGCCACCCCAGCGCGCAGACGCCCGCGGCGAACAGCGCCCGCAATTCGTGGTCCGGGTCCTCCAGGTCGACGTCGAATCCCTGCGCGACGAGGATGTCCCCCAGTTCGCGCTCAGCGCGCTGGGTATCCACGCCAGTTCGCCCGCGGACGTCTACCGCACGGACCGCGACGGTCCCCGAGCGTTCGATGCCGGTCGCCTCGATCAGCGACCGCGCGCTCGCCACCTCGGGGTCGGTCCGCCCGATCAGTTCGCTCGCACGCTTCGTGTACGCGAGGTGGCGCAGGCGGTCGGTGACGGCGCCGGCCCTCGCCAGGCCCGGGGCGATGCGCTCGACGCCGGAGGCGGCGCTCCCGGCCTCGAAAACCGCGAAGTCGTCGTCCTGCCCCCCGAGTTCGAGGACGTACACACGCCCACTCGCCGTGGCCGACCCATCAGCGTATCGGTCCCCCGGGACCGGCTGTTCGATCCTCTACCATATTTATACTCGGCGGATACGGCAACATTTAAGCGCTTCAGATAACTATCCTGTCATTTCGGACGGGTAGCTGCCGAGGACGTGCCACGAACCTTTATATAGTTTAAATACGACGTTTAAGTCGAGACATGGTCGATCCAAAGGAGACAATAAACATCGAAAACGTCGTCGCCTCGACGGGAATCGGGCAGGAACTCGACCTTCAGAGCGTGGCGATGGACCTCGAGGGAGCCGACTACGACCCCGAACAGTTCCCCGGTCTCGTCTACCGGACCCAGAACCCGAAGTCGGCGGCACTCATCTTCCGGTCGGGCAAGATCGTCTGCACCGGCGCCAAGAGCACCGACGACGTCCACCAGAGCCTGCGTATCGTCTTCGACAAACTGCGGGATCTGAACATCCAGGTCGACGAGGAGCCCGAAATAATCGTCCAGAACATCGTCACGTCGGCGGACCTGGGCCGGAACCTCAACCTCAACGCCATCGCAATCGGGCTCGGGCTGGAGAACATCGAGTACGAACCCGAGCAGTTCCCGGGACTGGTCTACCGGCTGGACGACCCCGACGTCGTGGCGCTGTTGTTCGGGTCGGGCAAACTCGTCATCACGGGCGGCAAACAGCCCGAGGACGCCGAGGAGGCCGTCGACAAGATCGTCTCGCGCCTGGAGGATTTGGGCCTGCTGGAGTGACAACGGGACCGCTGGTCGGGAACCAGCCACCCGTCGCGCGTGGAACACAGCCTACAAGCGCCCGCCGGCCGAACCGTCGGTATGCTCCAGACGTCGGTCGACGTGACGGGTGGCGGACCGGTCGCGCTCGCGGTGACCTTCCTCCTGGCCGTGGTCTTCTACGCGGTGACGCTGCACCTCGCGGCCACCTTCTTCATCGGAGAGGTCCCCACCCAGCACGCCGTCCGTGCCGCGGCGGTGCCTGCCGTCGTGAGTTTCGTCCTTCAGGGGTGGGGTCCCGCGGTAACCATCGCCGCCACTCTCGCCAGCGACTGCCTCGCCATCCGCTGGAGCTACGACGTCGAGTGGCGGCCGGCGGTCGTCGTGACGCTGTTGCACTTCGCCTTTTTCGTCGCGCTGTTCTTCCCGCTGAACAACATCTTCGGGTTCGTGTGAGACCGAAGTCCTAATACGTCACTTCGCCGGTGAGTCGGTATGGAGCGCGACCGCGGGACGGTGCTGGTGCTGGCCGGCGTTGCGCTGCTCGTCCTCACCCTGGCGGTCAGTGCGGCGCTGGCCCCGCCCCGGGAGGTCGACGCCGAGGGGAGCAACGGGACGCTCGTCTCGGTGCAGGGCTTTCGCTCGCCGGGGAACGTCCAGGCACTGAACGGCTCCGAACGGACCTGGACCCACGGGGGCGCGGAGAGTTACTTCGAGGTCGAACGCCTCGAAGACGGGCGGGTCGCCGCGGCGTTCATCGAGGGGGGCTACACGGAGTGTGGCCGCTACGACCCGCCCTGTCCCCGCACGGGCTACCGGATACTCGACACCACGGGGCAGGAACCGGAGGTAATCGAGGAGTGGAGCTTCCCGGTCGGGGGCCAGACCAACAGCGAAGTCCACGCAATCGACCCGCTACCAGGCGGCGGGTTCGCACTCACCGACATGGATCACGAACGGCTGCTGGTCGTCGAGGACGGCGAACTCGTCTGGCAGTGGAACGCCAGCGCCCACTACGACGCCCCGCCCGACCCGACGCGGGTCGACTGGCTCCACATCAACGACGTCGAGCGGGTCGGCGAGGGCCGCTTCCTCGTGTCGGTCCGGAACGCGAACCAGCTCGTCGTCGTCGAGCGCGGGGCCGGCGTCGTCGAAGTCGTCAACGAGGACCGCGGGAGCGACGATAGCACCTGCACGCAGGACGGTCAACTCGACGACTACAGCGGCGACAGCGACGGCGACGTCCGGTGTGGCGACCCGGCAGTCCTCGACCACCAGCACAACCCCCACTGGCTGGGCGATGGGGTGGTTCTCGTGGCCGACAGCGACAACGACCGCGTCGTCGAACTCCGGCGGACCGACGACGGCTGGGAGCCGGTCTGGACGCTGGAGCGGGCCGGCGACATCGCGTTCAACTGGCCCCGCGACGCCGACCGGCTCCCGAACGGCAACACGCTCGTCACGGACACGCTGAACGAGCGGGTCGTCGAAGTCGACGAAGACGGCGAGGTGGTCTGGAGTACCACCACCGAGGTCGTCCCCTACGAGGCCGACCGCGTCCCGCTGGGCGAACGCGCAGGGGTGCCGGCCCACGGCGCCGACACCGGCGACGGGACCGCCGTGGCCGACCCCGAAAACAGCGACGTCCCGCTCCTCTCGCCGGCCGTCGTCGGCCTCCAGGCCGTGGTGCCCTGGCTCCCCTACTGGATCGGCGAGTTCCAGGTCGTCGTCGGGGTGGCCGCGCTCGCGCTCGTCGTCGGTGGACTCGTCGTCCGCTACCGCGACCGGTGAGCCGGCAACCGGCGCGCCGGGGAACCTGAGGCTATTTGACCGTGTGACCCCTCGGTGTCGACGTGCGATTCGGTATCCTGAGTACGGCGGAGATCGCCCGGACCGCGCTGATCCCTGCGATACGGAAAAGCGAGCACACCGTCGGGGCAATCGCATCGAGAGACGGCGATCGGGCCCGCACTGTCGCGGAGCGTCACGACATCCCGGAGGCATACGACTCCTACGAGGCGTTGCTCGACGCGTCGACCGTGGACGCGGTGTACAACCCGTTGCCCAACTCCCTGCACGCCGAGTGGTCGAAACGTGTGGCCGATCACGGGCTGGACGTGCTGTGTGAGAAACCGCTGACTGTCGACGCCGAGGAGGCCAGGGAACTCCGGGACTACTGTCGGGAGCGGGACGTGACGCTGATGGAGGCGTTCATGTACCGGTACCACCCGCGCACGGAACGGGCGCTGGAACTCGCGCGGAGGGAACTCGACGGTGTCCACTGGGTCAGTTCGACGTTCAAGTTCCCCCTGGTCGGCGCGGACGACATCCGCCTGCGAGCGGACCTGGCCGGCGGGAGCCTGATGGACGTGGGGTGCTATCCGGTCTCGCTGGCGCGGGTGGTTCTCGGAACGCCCGACGGGGTTCTCGCCCGCAGCGTCGACGCCCGGGACTGTGGTGTCGATACCCGCCTGACCGGCGTCCTGACCTACGACTCGGGCGCACTCGCCCAGGTCGCGTGCTCGTTCGATACGGCCGACGTGCAGCGATACCGTATCGAGGGCGAGAACGGGTGGATCGAGGCCGAACCCGAGGCCGCGTTCACCCCCGGCCCCGACCGGGAGACCACACTGGAGTACAGCATCGACGGCCGCCACGGCGTCGAGGAGTTTCAGGCGGTCGACCAGTACCGACTGCAGGTCGACCACTTCGCCGCGTGTGCAGAGGAGGGGACGACGCCACGGACGGGCCCCGGGGACGCAATCGAGAACATGCGGGTGATCGACGCGCTCTACGAGAGCGCAGCCGGTGGCGAGGAAGCCGAACTGGAGTGATCCGAGCGGCCACGACACTGTCCCGCCGGCCAGCAGCCGGGGGGGATCCGGCCCCACAGCCGGGCGGTCCCCACCCCGGAGTAGTCACTCGACGAGGCGCTCGATCTCCGTGACGAGGACGTCGCTGGCACCCTCCGCCTTGAGCGCGGAGATGGTCTCGAAGACCTCGCGTTCCTCCACGACGGCGTGAACGGCGACCCACTCGGTGCCGGCGATGTCCATGACCGTCGGTCCACCCATCCCGGGGATGACGTCCTTGACGGCGTCGAGGCGCTCTTCTGGGACGTTCATCATCAGGTAGCGACGGTCCTCGGCGGCCATCACCGACCCGAGGGCGGTCGCGACCTGGTCGACCTTCCCGTCTTCGGCGGTCTCGGGCCGGGCGAACAGTCGGACCGAGGACTCGAGGAGTTCGTCGACCTCGGCCAGCCGGTTCATCCGGAGGGTCGTTCCCGTGGAGGTGATGTCCACGATGGCGTCCGCGATGTCGACGTGCGGGGTCAGTTCCGTCGCGCCCGACACCTCGACGACGTCGACGTCGACCGCCCGATCCGCGAAGTACTCCCGCGTGATGTTGGGGAACTCCGTGGCGACGGTCCCGCCCTCCAGGTCCCCGACGGCGTCGATATCGCCGTCCTCGGGCGCGGCGAGGACGATCCGGCAGACGCCGTACCCGAGGTCGAGCAACTCCACGAGGTCCGCCCGCGACTCCCGGACCTGGTCGAGGCCCGTGATGCCGATGTCCGCGGCGCCGTCGGCGACGTACTCGGGGATGTCGTCCGTGCGGGCAAAGAGGACCGTCACGTCGGAGTCGACCGTGTCGGCGTAGAGTTTCCGGTCGGCGCCGTCGACGAGGTGGAGGCCGGCCCGCTCTAGCAACTCCAGCGTCGGGTCGTGCAGGCGCCCCTTGTTGGGCACTGCGATGCGCATGTCGAGTCCTCGAAGGCCGGGGGGCAACTGTCTTTCCATC
>CAZUWC010000044.1:7433-9233 GCA_964623935.1 uncultured Halobacteriales archaeon | reverse complement strand
TGGGCATCAGCCAGAGCGCCGTCTCGAAGTACGTTCACGGCGAGGTCGAGCGCAACGAGCGGTTGCTGGCGAGCGACCGCCTGCGGGACCTCGTGGACCGACTGGCCGACGGGCTGGCAGCGGGTGACACGACGCCGACGGAAGCGCTCGTGGAGGCCGAGGTGCTCGTCCGCGAGTTAGAGCGGGGCGGCGCCATCGCGGACCTCCACGCCGAGGCGGTGCCGGAACTCGCCGAGTACGAGGACGCCTTCGGGGTCCACGACCCGGACAGCCGCCTGCGCGCGGCGGGCCAGGTCCGGGCCTCCGTGCGCCGGGGGCTGCGCATCGTCGAGAACACGCCGGGGTTCGCCGGGCTGATCCCGGCGGTCGGGTCGAACCTCGTCGAGGGGCTGGCCGACGCCGAGACCATCGAGGACGTCGCCGCCGTCCCGGGGCGCATCCTGGCGGTCCGGGGCCGGCCCACCGTGCCGGGCGAACCGGAGTTCGGCGTCAGTCAGCACGTCGCGACGGTGTTGCTCTCGGCCCGCGCGGCCGGCAGCGACGCCCGCGCGGCGCTGAACGTCCGGTACGACCCCGACACGGTCGCGGCGCTGGAGGCCCAGGGACTGACCGGGGTCGAGTTCGACCCCGAGGGGGACCTCGGCGAGGCGCTCTCGGCAGCACTCGCGGACACACCGGACGCCGAGGTACTCTACCAGACCGGCGCGATGGGCGTCGAACCCATCGTCTACGTCCTCGGCCCCGACGCACCGACCGTCGCAGAGCGGGTCCGCGTACTCGCCCATGGATAGCCGGACATTCTACGGACGGTGGGCCGGGGTCTACGACCTCCTCGCGGCGGCGCCCGGCGTGCGGTCCTGGCGCGAAGAGGCCGCCGCGGCACTCGACCTCGCGCCGGGTGACACCGTCATCGAGATGGGCTGTGGCACCGGCGCGAACGTCCCGTACCTCCGCGGGCGCGTCGAGGATAGCGGACGAGTCGTCGGCCTCGACGCGACCCGGGAGATGCTCCTCCAGGGGCAGGGCCATCCCGACCGCACGGGGCGTGGCGTCCACTACCTCCAGGCCGACGCCGCCCGACCGCCCGTCTCGGCCGCTGACGCGGTCCTGGCGACGTTCGTGGTCGGCATCTTCGACGACCCGGCGGCCGTCGTCCGGCGGTGGTGTGACCTCGTGGGGACGGGCGGCCGGGTGGCGTTGCTGAACTTCCAGCGCAGCGACCGCGCGCTCGCGGCGCCGCTGAACCTCGCCTTCGAGGGGTTCGTCCGTCTCTCCGCGCCGGGTGGGCGCCTGTCGCGGACCTCCCAGGCCGCAGCCTTCGAGCAGCGTGTCGAGGCGGCGCGTGCGGCGCTCCGGGACAGAACCGACCGAGCGCGGTTCGAGACGTTCGCCGGCGGGTACGTGGGACTGCTCTCCGGGCGGGTCCAGTGACTGCGAGAATCGACGCGGTCTTCGACGGCGAAGGGTACGAGTCCCCGGACCTTATTGTTCGAGGCCACCATCCCCGCCCTGTATGATCGTTCTCCACGCCGAAGTGCCGATCGCCCCCGAGCACCGCGAGGACGCCCTGGAGACCATCAGAGAGTTGGTCGAGCACTCGCGGGCCGAGGACGGGATGCTCGACTACCGCGCGACGACCGACGTCGAGGAACCCAACACGGTCCGCTTCTTCGAGCACTACGAGGACGAGGCGGCCCTGGAGACCCACCTGGAGACCGACCACTACCTCTCGTTCGCGAAGTCGCTCCCGGAGTGGCTCGCGGGCGAGCCCGAGGTGCTGAAATTCGAGGTCAGCGAGGC
>CAZUWC010000044.1:0-7333 GCA_964623935.1 uncultured Halobacteriales archaeon | reverse complement strand
ACGACCCCGGGCTGGCGGTGGGGGTTCGCGAGCCGACACCCTTCCTCGTCACAGAAGGCCTCGCCGGTCGCGAGGTAGTGGTAGGCCGCCAGGACGTACCCCCTCAGGGCCTCCGTCGTGCGGGGGTCGTCGGCGACGAGGAACTCCCCTTCTACTTCGCTCTCGAGTACCTCGCGGGGCGGCGCGTCGCCCGAGACCAGCGAGTGTTTCTGCCTCTCCCGGTAGTACTGCTCGGGCTTGGCGGGTGCTTCGTAGAGTCCCGGGACCGACACGAGTGCTGGCTGTCCGAGGACGGCGACGCGCTTGTGCCATCGACCGTCGTGGTCGCCCCACGTCCCGACCACGCGATCCAGCAGCGGGACGTGCAGGTGGCCGAGTTCGCGCTCCTCCTCGGGGATGCGACGACGGAGACCGTCCTGGACCTGCAGGCCGTCGTAGATGACGCCACCCGCGCGCTCGGGGTGTTCCAGGGCGCGTTCCTCGTAGCGGACGATGCCGAGCATCGTGTTGCCCGTCTCGCGGTCGTAGGGGTCGAGGACGCGCGCGGCAGCGAACGCCTCGGGCAGCGAGTCGTCGGCGGACAGCGAGAGAAAGCGGTCCCGGACGACCACCTCGGCGTCGACGCGCCCGCGGAGCCAGTCGGCCATCGCGTCGGCGTCGGCGACGGTTGTCGGCGCGCGGTAGAGCGTGACCGTCTCGACCATACCGGAGCCAGTCGGCCGCGCACAAAACGCCTTCGGGTCTACACCTCGCTGCCGTCGAAGTCCGCGTGGCGCTGGTCGCCCCGCCGGGCGAGAGACTTAACCCCGCCGGCGTCCACCATCGACCAATGACGGTCCTCGCCGACGTCCACACCGAACACGACGCGGTCCTGGAGACCCACGGCGGCCGCGACGCGGTGGCCCACTACGGCAAGCCCGAGCGGGTCCACCGGGCGGTCAGGCAGGGTGTCGGCGTCATCGAACACGTCCCCGGCGTGGTAGTCGTGACCGGCGACGACCGCCTGGAGTTCGTCGACAACGCCGTCTCGAACCGCGTCCCCGACGCGGACGGCCGGGGAGTGTACGCACTCTTGCTCGACCCCCAGGGTCGCATCGAGACGGACATGTACGTCTACAACGCCGGCGAGCGCCTGCTCGTGTTCACGCCGCCCGGCGAGGCCGCCCCGCTGGCCGAGGAGTGGCGCGGGAAGACGTTCATCCAGGACGTCGAGGTCACCGTGGCGACAGAGGACTTCGGCGTCTTCGGCGTCCACGGGCCGCAGGCCACCGAGAAAGTCGCCAGCGTCTTCGCCGAGCAGACACCCGACGAACCGCTGACGTTCGTTCGGGGTCCGATGGGCGACGCTGGCGTGACGGCCATCCGTGACGACGGCCTGGCCGGCGAGGAGGGGTACACCGTCGTCTGCGGGGCGGACGTTGCCGTCGACGTCTTCGACTCGCTGGAGAACAGGGGACTCAACGCTGCACCCTTCGGCTATCGCACCTGGGAGGCGCTCACGCTGGAGGCGGGGACCCCCCTATTCGAGACGGAACTCGCCGGCGAGATTCCGAACGTCCTCGGCCTCCGGAACGCCGTCGACTTCGAGAAGGGGTGTTTCGTCGGCCAGGAGGTCGTCTCCCGCGTCGAGAACCGCGGCCGGCCGAGCAGGCGGCTGGTTGGACTTCTCCCCGAGGCCGTCCCCGACAGTGGCGCGGCTGTCTTCGCCGGCGACGAGGCCGTCGGCGAGGTGACACGCGCCGCCGGGAGTCCGACACGCGGGGATCCGGTCGCGCTGGCGCTGATCGAGTTCGGGGCCGAGGGGCCGTTTTCGGTGCGTGTCGACGGCGGAGAGATCGGAGCGACCCGGACCGAGTTGCCGTTCGTCGAGGGATCCGAGCAGTCGGCGCGCCTGCCGGCGTACCCGTCCGCGAATTGAAAAGGGAATGCAGTCTTTAGAGCAGGTCGGCGACCATCCCGTCGACGTACTCGCGTTCGTCGTCGTTGACGCCGTGGCCCATCCCCTCGTAGATGCGCTTCTCGACGTCGGCGCCCAGTCGTTCGAAGACTTCTGCCGTCACCTCGACGCGCTCGACGGGGATGTGCGGGTCAGAGTCGCTACAGCCCACGAAGTAGGGCATCCCCGCCAGGTCGCCCTCGAACTCGTCGGGGTCGACCGCCTGGCCGATGAGGCCGCCGCTCAACGCGACCGCACCGCCGTACCGGCGGGGGTTGCGCGCGACGTACTCGCTGGCGAGACAGCCACCCTGCGAGAACCCCAGCAGGAGGACCTTCTCCAGCGGGACGCCCGCGTCGGTGGCCTCCGTGACGGCGTCCTCGACGGCCTGCAGGCCGGAGGTCCGTCCCGGCTCGTTCAGCTCCACGCGTTCCAGGAACGACCGGGGGTACCACCTGCCGTTCGCGGCCTGCGGGGCGAGCAGGGCGACGCCGGGCCGGTGGAACGTCTCGGCCATCGTCACGATGCTCTGTGCGGTCGCGCCGCGCCCGTGGACCAGCACCATCGCGGCCTCGGCGTCCCCGAGGTCCGTCCCGGCCGTCACGAGTGGCTGTCCCTGGTGGGGGCCGTCGTCGCCGCTGTGGCTACTCATGCCCGGGACGAAACCCGCGAGGGCCATGAGTCTCCCGCTTTAGGGACCCAGCCCGACCGCGTAGGCCCCACATCTCCGTGCCCAGTGCGAGAAAGAGCAGCGACGCGCCCAGCAACTCCACGTTCTTGAGTAACGGAGTGAAACCAGGTTCGGAAGTGAACCTATAAGCACCCCGGGAGTGTAGTGGCGGTATGGCGATTCAGGAGACAGAGAGTGACGCGGAGGGGGACGGCGAGTCGACGGACAGGGTAGAGGGCAAGCCGTGTGCGGTCATCGACTCGCTGGAGCAGATCGGTTCCCAGTGGCGCTTGATCGTCCTCAACGACCTCCAGGAGGGCGAGAAGCGGTTCAACGAACTCAAGGAATCGACGGACGCGAGTTCGCGCACCCTCTCGCGCGTGCTCGACGACCTCCAGGAGATGGGATTCGTCGACCGCCGCCTCGAGGAGGACGCCCCGGTGGCGACCTACTACTCGCTGACGGCCAAGGGCGAGTCGCTGTGTCCGGTCTTCGAGGCAATCGAGGAGTGGGCCGCGGAGTGGATCGACTCGCCCTGACCCTCAGAGCCCGAGTATCTCGCGGGCCTGCGCGGGCGAGGCCACCTCGCGGCCGAGTTCCTCGGCGACGCGGACGACGCGGGCGACCAACTGGGCGTTGCTCTCGGCGAGTTCCCCGCGGTCGTAGTAGACGTTGTCCTCCAGGCCCACGCGGACGTGCCCGCCGAAGAGGACGCCCATCGTCGCGAACGGGAGCTGGTGGCGGCCGAACCCGAGCGTGTTGAACAGCGCACCAGACGGGAGGTCCTCGATGGCCGCCAGGAAGTTTCGCGGGGTGGGTCGCGTGAGCGTTCCCGGGCCGAAGATGAGCGTCGCGTACACAGGATCCGCCACCTCGCGGCGGTCCAGGAACTGGTGGACCTCGTTACGGTGGCCGTCGTTGAACACCTCGAGTTCGGGCTTGATGCCGCGGTCGACCATCTCGGCGTGCAGCGAGTCGACCAGCGCGCGGGTGTTCTCGCTCGTGAGGCGGTCGTAGCGGTTCAGCGGGCCCATGTCGAGGGAAGCCATCTCGGGGGGCGGATCCGTCCCGAGTGGCTGGTGGCGCAGGTCGTCGGGGACGCCGGTGCCGCCCGTCGAGTGCTGGACGATGACGTCGGGCGCGTGGCGGCGGACCGCCTCGTCTATCGCCTCGAAGCGCTCGACCGCGAAGGACCGCTCGCCGCCGGGCTGGCGGGCGTGCAGGTGAACGATCGATGCGCCCGCCTCGGCAACCTCGCCCGCTGCGCGGCCGATCTCCTCCGGCGTCTCCGGGAGTGTGGGGTTGGCCTCCTTGCCGTGGACGCCGCCAGTCAGTGCCGCGGTGATGACGACCGGATCGCCGGCCAGGTAGTCCGCGTAGGCCACGGACCTCACCCGCCGGGCCCGTCGCCGGCGTCCGCGTGCTCGCGGTAGATTTCGCAGTGCTCGGCGTGGTGGAGGTCGTACCGGTCGTTGCAGATGTCGGCCCGCATCGGCTGGACGAACTCCCCGATAGCGGTACAGAATGCACGCTCTGCCTCGAAACTCCGACCGGCGGCCGCCGAGCGATACTCCAGGTGTGGACAGGTCATGGCCGCGGTTGGTGGCCGGCCGGCATAACGGTTCCCCGCGCGTCAGGTGACGCCGGTGTCACCCGATGTCGTCGGGACAAGCCAACAGTCAGGTACCTGGGTCCCCTATCCGTGTTGATGACGCCAGAGACGCCAGGACTCCACCACGTGACGGCCATCGCCGGCGACCCGGGGGCGAACGCCGACTTCTACGTCGGGACGCTGGGCCTCCGGATGGTCAAGCGCACCGTCAACCACGACGACACCGGCACCTACCACTTCTACTTCGGCGACCGCGAGGGCAGGCCGGGCACGAACATCACGTTCTTCCCGTGGGGGCCGGACGGGCGACCGGGCCGGTTCGGTGCCGGGCAGACGCGGACGACGGCCTACCTCGTGCCCGAGGGCTCGCTCGGGTACTGGACGGAACGGCTCGCGGACGCGGGCGTCGAGTCCGAGCGTATCGAGCGGTTCGACGAGACCGCGCTGCGCTTTGCGGACCGCGACGGGGTCGAACTCGAACTGGTCGCGGCCGACGCCGAGAGTAGCGCGACCACCTGGTCGGAGAGTCCAGTGCCCGAGCGTCACCAGCTCCGGGGGTTCTACGGGGTCACACTCGGGGTCGCGGAGTTCGGGCCGACCGCCGAGGTGCTGACCGGGGTGCTGGGCTACGAACTCGACCGCGAGGGCGACGGCCGGCGGCGCTACCGCAGCAGTCCCGGCGGTCCCGCCTCGATCGTGGACCTCGTCGCAGTCGAGGGCAGCGGTCGGATGGGTGTCGGGACGGTCCACCACGTCGCTTTCGCGGTCGCGGACGTCGAGGAACAGGCTGCCTGGCGCGAGGCCTACCAGGCACAGGGACTCCAGCCGACCGAGGTGATCGACCGCGAGTACTTCCAGTCCGTATACGTCCGCGAGCCGGGCGGCGTCCTCTTCGAGATGGCGACGACCGATCCGGGCTTCACCGCCGACGAACCCCTCGAGGAACTCGGGTCCTCGCTCGTGTTGCCCGACCGACTCGAGACCGACCGCGACCGCATCGAGGCCGAGCTGCCGTCCTTCGACGGGCCTCCGGTGGGGGGTGACTGATCCGTGACCGGGGAGCGCCCGCGCCGGGCGGTGACCGACGACCGCCTGGCCGAACCGTTCCGGTTCGCATACGACGCGCCCGCCATCCGGTGTGGCCGCGACGCGGTCGCCGGTCTCGCGGCGGAACTCGCGAGCCACGGGCTGGAGCGCGCGCTGGTCGTCTGCGGGAAGACCGTCGGCTCGACCGACGCGGTGATGGGTCCGGTCCGTGAGGGCCTGGACGACCGATTGGCCGGCGTCTTCGCCGGGACGACCCCCGCAAAGCGCCTCTCGACGGCGGCGGACGGCCTCGATGCGCTGGCGGACCACGACGCGGACGTGGTCGTGGCCGTCGGCGGCGGCAGTAGCCTGGATACCGGGAAGGCGATAGGCGTCCTCGCTGGGAGGGTCGCGGCCGCGAGCGACGACGGGCGGGAGGGCGACCGGGACGCCGTTCTAGCAGAGGTCGGCCGCGAGTTCGCGGAGACCGGCACGATCGACGTCCCCGAGGACGGAGTCGTGCCCGTGGTGGCGGTCCCGACGACGCTGGCCGGCGCGGACATCTCGCAGGGTGCCGGCCTCGCTGCGGGTCCCGAGGGCGACTTCGTCGACGAGGAGGTCGGCGGCGGCGTCTCCGACCCGCAACTGATGCCCGCGGCCGTCGTCGTCGACTCGGCGCTGCTGGAGACGACACCCGAGGGCGTTCTCGCCGCCTCGGCGATGAACGGCTTCGACAAGGGGATCGAGACGCTGTACGCCCGGTCGGCGACGCCCATTACCGACGCGACCGCGATCAGGGGGCTCTCGGTGTTCCGGGATGGGCTGCTGGCCTTCGGCGACGGGAACCGCGAACCCTGGGTGTTCGACGCGCTCGCCCGCGGAATCGTCCTCGTCCAGTACGGCGTCTCGCGACCCGGGGAGACGACGCTCTCGCTGATCCACGCCTTCGGGCACGGGCTGACCCGGACGGGGGACCTCCAGCAGGGGGCTGCTCACGCTGTAATCGTGCCACACGCCCTGGCGTTCCTCTTCGACCGTGTCTGTGGTCGCCGGGAACTCCTGACCGAGGCCCTCGGTGTCGAGGAGACCGCCGACCCGGCGGCCGCGGTCGTCGAGGCTGTCAGGGCGGTCCGCGACGCGCTGGGCCTCCCACGTCGGTTGCGCGACGTCGACGGCCCCGACCGGGAGGAGTTCGCCGACGTTGCGGCGGCCGTCCTCGACGACGCCTTCATGGCGAACGTCCCCGAGGAGCTCGACGCCACTCCCGAGGACATCGAAGGGGTTCTCGACGCGGCTTGGTAGGTCATGATCTGTTATAGCACAAATATTTAAGTCGGTGCTCGCAGAACTGTCGCGGTGAAGACACCATGTCTTCGGAATGGGGGTCGCGGGTGGGGGGAGACGTCCGCCCGCTAGTCGAATCGTTCGAGCGTATCGGCTCGCCGTGGCGGCTGGTCGTGCTGGACAGTCTCCACGGTGAAGAACTGCGGTTCAGCGAGCTCAGGGAGGTGACCGACGCCTCGACGAGCACGCTGGCGCGGGTGCTGGACGACCTCGAAGACGACGGGCTGGTCGATCGCAGGGTCGAGGCGGCGTCGCCCGTCGCCACCTACTACAGGCTGACCGACAAGGGACGGGCGCTCGAACCGGCCCTGCGCTCGCTGACCGAGTGGGCCGAGGAGTGGCTCGGGTAGAACCCGCAGGATTTTCGGGACCGCCCTCCGTTGGAGTCGACAATGGGAGTCCAGCCGCCATCGAACGACATCGAGGAGCAGCCGGATGTCATCGAGTTCGGCATCGCGGCGCTGGACGCGCGGCTCGAGGAACTCGACGTGTCCTTCCCGGCCGACGCCGACCGCCTCCGCCGCGAGTACGGAACGCTTTCGGTCCCGGTCGACGCGGCTGGCACCGAGATTACGCTCGCCGACGCCCTGGCGGGGGCCGACCGCCAGCAGTTCGACTCCGAGCAGGACCTCCTCAACGCGCTCCACCCCGTCTTCGAGGAACGTCGCGAGAAATCCTCGCGGAGCGTGATCGCACGATTGCGAGCGCTCGTCCCGTTCTGATAGTGATTGCTGTAAGCCTTTTC
>CAZUWC010000043.1:0-9402 GCA_964623935.1 uncultured Halobacteriales archaeon | reverse complement strand
TCGACGTTCTCGTCCGCGAGGATGCGAGACGCCATCAGTCGCGAACGTCATCCGGGTCGGTGGTCAGATGACGGTGATCCGCCGCCCTTCGAGGTGTGGCTCGTCGTGTAATTCCTGCACGATACCCCTCGTCACCTGGCTCATACGCGCTCTACGTCGTCATCGTACTTGAACGAACGACAGCAATCAGTATCACTCACCGGTCCAGTCGCCGGTGTAGGCCTGGTAGGCCATCCCGAGCACCATCGCGACGGTGACCCCCGCCAGCGCCAGGACCGTCGCCACGTTGCCGTAGGGCTGGATACCAGCGGCGAGAGTCCCGGCCCCGACGACGGCGAGCGCGAGCGACCCCACCGCGAGAACCTCGCCCGCCCGACCGAGTGCTGTCACCGCGCGTGGCGTCTCGGCCGTCTCGTCGGCCGTCGCGTCGGTCCCGTCCTCCCCGGCAGGCCCCTCGGGAGCGTGCTCGACCGGCACGCCGGCCGCCGCGCGCCGGGCGGCGTTCTGGCGGTTGCCGTTCCCGTCCTGCTCGACCATACGCGGGCGAGGGCCTCCCGGCGGAAAAGCCCTGGCAGGCGCGAATCAGCAGTCACTTGAGGGGCACGCGCCGAGAGGGGGCATGCGCGTCGTCGACCGCCAGCACCGCGAGGGGGGCCGCGAGCGGGTGACACTCGTCCCCGAGAGCCTCGACGACCTCTGGCACCTCTCGCACGTCATCGAACCGGGCGACCGCGTGGCGGGCGACACCACCCGGCGCATCCAGCGCGAGGACGACCAGCTCCGGGATACGGGCGGCGAGCGCGAGCACCTCTGGATCGAACTGGCCGTCGAGACTGTCGAGTTCGCCAAGTTCGCCAACCGCCTGCGCGTGGGCGGCGTCATCGAGGCCTGTTCCCGCGAGGACCAACTGGGCCACCACCACACCATCAACGTCGAGGACCGCGAGGAACTCGAGGTCGAGAAGGTCTGGAAGCCCGACCAGCGCGAGCGCATCGAGGAGGCGGTCGAGGCCGCGGACAACCCCGAGGTCGCCATCGCCACCGTCGAGGAGGGCGAGGCACACGTCCACACCGTCGCCCAGTACGGCACCGAGGAACGGGCGACCATCACGGGCCCGACCGGCAAGGGCGAGTACGCCCGACCGCGCGCGGAACTGTTCGCGGAACTGACCGACGTCCTCCGGCGGACCGACACCGACGCGGTCATCCTCGCCGGCCCGGGATTCACGAAACGGGACGCCCTCTCGTACATCGAGGCGGAGGCCCCCGACCTGGTCGAGAAAATCACCACCGTCGACACGGCCAGCGTCGGCGACCGGGGCGTCCACGAGGTGCTCAAGCGCGGCGCCGTCGACGAGGTCCAGCGCGAGACCCGCATCGCCGCGGAGTCGGACCTCATCGACGAACTCACGGAACGCATCGCCGACGGAGCGAAGGTCGCCTACGGGCCCGAGCAGGTCGCGAAAGCGGCCGACTACGGCGCGATCGAACACCTGCTGGTGCTGGACGAGCGCCTCCGTGTCGAACGGGGCGGCGAGGGTGAGTGGGACGTCGACGCCGACGACATCATCGAGACGGTCGAACAGAAGGGCGGCGAGGTGACGGTCTTCTCGGGGGAGTTCGACCCCGGGCGACAGCTCGCGAACCTCGGGGGTATCGCCGCGCTGTTGCGGTACCGGCTGGAGTGAGGGCCGTTCATACGGTCGTGTGTAATTCTTTTCGTTCCCACGGAACAGAAGCCGGTCTCATGGTGGTTGCTGTAAGCCTTTTCCGGATCAACCGCACGACATGACGCGGTTGAAACGGTAAATCGTTACAGCAATCACTATCAGTGGTCCGAAACACCGGTCCTCACGGCTACCGACGAAATTGGTTACGCACGACCGTATCAGCGGTCGTCCCTGGTGAAGTCATCGCGCAACGCGACAGTCTGTGTCAGCTGCGAACTGAACGGGAAGGTATCGGCCGTCCGGCGGGCGACGACGGTCAGCCGGACGATGTAGGAGGCCAGGATGAGAAACGGGGTGAACCCGGCCACGATGGCCGCCGGCACGAGCACGGACATCGTCGACCCGGCCAGCAGCGGCGCCCCGCCGGGGGCGGTGTAGAGCAACATCACGACCATCGCCGCGACCTGGACGGGCAGGCCGACATAGAGGAGGTAGCGAGCCAGTTCCGACACCTCCGCCTCGATGAAGACTGCCTCGAACATCCGGACCGCGACGACGATGTGTTCGAGCGTCTCGGCGAGCCGTCCCAGCTGGTCGGTGATGCGGTCGGTGAACTCGTCGGCGTACTCGCGCTGGAGATACCACGCCCGGTGGACGTGGTTCTCGTAGTTGGTGTTCAGCGAGACGAACAGCGCGTGTTTCATCCCGCTGGCGGGGTGGTCGAGCAACCCGAGGACGTGGTCGGTGTGTCGGCCCAGTCCCTCGACCAGTTCCGCCAGTTCCTCGCGGGTCCGCCTGGTTCGCCCCTCGGCGGTCAGCCCGCCCAGTTCCTCTAAGTCCCGGCCGACGCTCTCGAAGAGGACCAGAAAGAAGGTGTCGGGTTTGACAGGGAGCACCGACTCCCCGACAGTCTCGCCGACGTCCTCGCGGTAGTCGATGGTCTCGGCCATCGCGGTGCGGATCTCGCCGGGGGATTCGAGGCGCCGACTGAGGATGAACTGTCCCAGCGAGGTGACGATGGCAATGAGCGTGAAGTTGGCGGCGATCAGCGCGAACAGCAAAAAGAGCACGGGCGTCTCCGCGGCCAGCGGGACCAGCCCCGACGCGACTAACCCGGCCAGAATCGCGACCAGAACGGCGACCTGGAGGACGCTCACGAGGATGCGGTCGCCCGTCAACAGGAACCACTCGACCGGGTCGTACCGGAACAGCGAGGCCTCGAAGGCCAGCCAGGAGCGGCGGTCCCTCATCGACTCCGAGCAGGGCGACCAGCGACATAAAAACCCGTACGCCGACCCGCGTCTGGACCGCGTTGTGGGAGAGACAGCCTCGATTCCACTACGTGGTTTGCATTTCGACCGGCCCCTCCTCGCGGTCGCGCTCGTGTCCGGCCCTGTCACCCGAACTGTCCAGCCCCTGCTCGAAGCGGTCGAGTCTGTCCGCGACCGTCCTGACGGTGCCATGGTCCTCGTGTGGCGTGACGTAGACGGGGTCGTCGTTCTCGTACTCGGCCAGGGCCGCGACGGGCAACCGGAGCGTCGTGTACTCCTCGCCGGTGATCCGTGAGGTGGTCGCCCGCGCGTCGAAGAACGGTTCGAGCGAGACGCCGGTGCGGGTGGCCCACCGGCGGAACGTCCCGACCCGTTCGAGGACCTCCTCGCCGCGCCCGGTCTCGACGGCCGTCGTCGAGAGGCCGACCTCCCTGCCCCACACGCGGACCGAGAACGAGTCGAGGACACCCGCGTCGTCCAGGCTCCCCAGCAGGCCGATGGCCCGCTCGCGCGTCTCGTGTCCGGTTCGCGAGGAGAGGTCACGCACGCACAGTTCGACCCGGCGGTCCGCCGGTAGCTCCCGGCGGGGTGAAACCGTGTCCATTAGACCCACTCGGCCATCCACCCCGCGCGGACTATAAATTTTCTAAGATTTATATATAGACGACACAGGAATACGTACCGCTACCGGGGTGGTGCCCGGACTGGACCCATCCCCGGCCATCGAGTCGCGCGTCCGCGCCCGCGAGTACCGACACCGTTAATATCGGTCCCGGCGAACCCTCACGTATATGTCACGAACGAAGTTGATCGCGGTCGTCGCCATCGTCGCCATCGCAGTCATCGCCCTCCGCCGTCGGGGGGACGAGGACGAGGGCGAGTAGTCACTCGCCGTCGAGCGAGAGCGGTCCGAGGCGGTCCTCGCGGTCGAGTCGGCGGAGCGTCTCGTGGGTACCGACGACCATCGCCGGGACGACGAGCATGAAGATGTGCTCCTCGACGGGGATCCCGAGGAGTTCGACGCCGGTCCGCATCGGGATGGCGAACACGCCGACAGCGAGGGTGTACCAGTCCCAGACGAACGCGAACGGGTAGAGGAGTGCCACGGTCCGCGCGGCCCCGCGCCAGGCGCCGGCGTAGGCGACCAGCACGAGCGCGACCGACCCCCAGAGCAGTTCCGTGACGAGGTACGTGTAGGCGCCGAAGACGGTGATATCCGGGAGCATGGCGGCGGTTGGAACCGGGTGCGTATATGTCTCCGGTCCGGCCTCGCTGCCTGCCAGAGCCCCCACACCCCGGTCCCCTCCCCGGGTCCCTGGGAATCAGTACCAACATTGATTACGCCTCGTGGCGAAGTCCAGCGCGTCTACGATGGATATCGCCGACATTGCCACCAGCGATTACGTCGAGATCGACGCCGACGAACGACTCGGGAAGGTCCGGTCGATCTTCGAGCGAAAGAACCCGAAGGGAATCGTCGTCACGGCGGATGGTGAGTACGCCGGCATCGTCACGCAGCGCCAGCTGGTGCAGTCACACGTCGAGGACAACGCCAAGGTGCGGGCGCTGACGCGGTCGGCCCCGAAGGTGGATCGAACCGACGACGTTCGCGAAGTCGCGCGCGTCCTCGTCGAAGGTGGGTCGAAGGTCGCGCCCGTCATCGAGGCCGACCGCCTGTGGGGCATCGTCACCGGCGACGCCATCCTCGAGGCCGTTCTGGAACACCTCGACGCGCTGGACGTCGAGGAGATCTACACTGCGGAGGTCGTCACGGTCACCGAGCACACCC
This sequence comes from uncultured Halobacteriales archaeon, assembly GCA_964623935.1. Taxonomy (GTDB): domain Archaea; phylum Halobacteriota; class Halobacteria; order Halobacteriales; family Haloarculaceae; genus SW-9-67-25. The sequence goes on along the minus strand of CAZUWC010000043.1, from coordinate 4,673 downwards.
ACGTCGGCCAGGCGATCAACCTCTTCCGGGAGAACGGCATCTCCCGGTTGCCCGTGCTGGACGACGACGGCCGCCTCTCCGGGATGGTCACGACACACGACATCGTCGACGTGGTGGTCCGCGACATGGAGACGGCGACACGGGGCGACCGCGCCGGGGACACCGACCGCATCCTCGATATCCCCGTCTACAACGTGATGACCAGCCCCGTCGCGACCACTACCCACGACGAGACGGTCCGCGCGGCCGTCGAGCGGATGCTCGACCACGACTACGACGGCCTCGTCGTCACGCCGGCCAGCGACGACCGTCTCGTCGCCGGCATCATCACCAAGACGGACGTCCTGCGGGCCCTGACCTACACCGAGGAGGAGCACATGGACGTCCAGATCACGAACATCAAGCTGCTGGATACGATCACCCGCGAGGAGATCCGCAAACGCATCGAGCAGGTCGCCGACAAGTACGGGGAGATGCAGGTCCAGCACGCCCACGTCCGCTTTACCGAGCACAAGGAGAAACTCCGCGGGACGCCGCTCATCCAGTGTCAGATCCGCCTCCGGACCAACAAGGGCCAGGCCGCGGGCTCCGGCGAGGGCTACGGCGCCGACGCCGCCTTCGGGGTCGCGCTCGACAAACTCGAACGGAACGTCCTCGAACTCAAGGGGGTCCAGGCCGACGAGGAGTACCGCGGCCAGCTCCTCCGGAAACTCGGAGAACTCTGATACTGCCGGCTATAACTACGTGAAGATATTCGACCCCCCGGTGGGTCGAAATTGCTCACGGGCTTATAGCCGGCAGTATGAGCCCCGGGCTGGGAGGCCGTGTCGAGTCGGCCGGAACCACATTTATATAATAGAAGTAACCTATCTGAGAACGAAACAGTGACCTCCGGCGACGAGCGAGCGCACGCGGGGCACTCCGAAAAGATCCGGGCCCTGCACGATGTCGCCCGCGACCTCGTGACCTGTGAGTCCGACCGGGAGGTCTTCGAGCGGGCTGTGGAGGCGGCCGGCGAGTTGCTGGAGTTCGACCAGAGCGCCGTCTACGTCCGCGAAGGTGACCGGCTCGTCCCCGAAGTCGTCACCGGTGTCGAGATCGTCCCCGAAGAGGAGGTGCCCCCGTTCGACCTCGACCAGGGTGCGATAGGCCACGCCTATGGGACCGGCGAGTCGCTGCTCGCCGAGGACGCCCAGACGCACGATGTTTCCGAGCCGACCTCGCCGGACATCAGGTCCGGCCTCTGTGTCCCGCTGGGCGAGATCGGCGTGTTCAACGCCATCAGCGACACGCCCGGCGAATTCGACGAGGAAGACCTCGCGCTCGCGGAGATACTGGCCGCACACGTCACGACGGCCGTCCAGCGGATCCGCTCGGAAGCGGAGGTCCGCCAGCAAAAGCGCGAACTCGAACGCAAATCCGAGCGCCTAGAGGAGTTCGCGAGCATCCTCAGCCACGACCTCCGGAGTCCGCTGTCGGTCGCCAGCGGCTGGCTGGACCTCCTCGAAGCGGACGCGACCAACGAGGGGGCGACGGCAATCGAGAACGTCGAGACCGCGCTCGAACGCATGGAGACGCTGATCGACGACCTGCTCGTGGTCTCCCGGGAGGGCTGGACCGTCGAGAACCGCCGGACGGTCGAGGCCGACCGACTCGTCGGGGAGGCCTGGGCGGCGGTCGCCACCGAGGAAGCAACCCTCGAGTGTGAGTGGTCCGGCACCGTCGAGGCCGACCCGGACCGGCTCGCCCAGGCCTTCGAGAACCTCTTCCGGAACGCCGTGGAGCATGGCTCCACGAGCCCTCAGTCGCAGGCTCCCGAGGACGCCGTCGAACACGGTTCGACGAACCCTGACTCGCAAACTCGTCAGGATGCCGTCGAACACGCCGGCCCGTCGGTGACGGTCAGGGTCGGCCCCCTCGAAGACGGCGAAGGGTTCTACGTCGCCGACGACGGCCCCGGCATCCCGCCCGAGGAGCGCGACTCGGTCTTCGAGATGGGTGTCTCCGGGGACGGCGGGACCGGGCTGGGCCTGGCCATCGTCGAGCGGATCGTGACCGCCCACGGCTGGTCGATCAGCGCCGGCGAGAGCGCCTCCGGCGGGGCCAGGTTCGACATCCGGTTCGACGGCGGGGAGAACGGCTGACCAGTTTGTCCACCAGTCCGTGTCGTGGCTGGTCGATGCTATATAATATTTAAATAGTATTAGATACTATTACTATCTATGGATACTGAAAGTAACCATAATGGCGTAGCCGATCGACCGACCGGGGGAGCAAGCGTCCGTCTCCCGATACCGGCGGAGAACGGTGACCTGTACCGGTACGCGGTGACGGACGACCTGCTGTCGTTTCTGCTCGACCGCCCATTCGAGGAGTACACGATCCGGGAACTGGCGTCGCTGCTCGGAACGACACACCGGACCGTCGGACGTGCCGTCGACGTCCTCGCGGACAACGGCGTCGTCGTCGTGACACCGGAGGGGAACAGCAAACTCGTCCGGATCAACCGCGACCGTGTCGAGCGCCCGTCCGATGGCGTCCTCCGGATTCCACAGGCCGAGTTCCAACCGCCGGTCCGACGGGCCGTCGACGTGCTCGTCGACGAACTCGAGGAGGTACTGGGCGTGGTCGTCTACGGCAGCGTCGCTCGTGGCGAGGCGGACCGGCAAAGTGACGTCGACCTCTGGGTTCTCGTCGGCGAGAACAGGAGTCGCAATCAACAGCGGGCAGTCGAGGTCGGGCGCGAACTCGCCGGGACACGGATCGAGGGGGACCGTTACGAGTTCCACATCGTCGTCGAGTCTCCCGACTCGGTGCCGGCTCACACCGAGGACATAGCCGGGATCCTGACGGCTGGCATCCCGGTGTACCGGACCGAGGAGTTCGAACGATTCCAGTCACACCTGGAGGCGGTTGTCGATGAGCAGTAGCGATCCCGCAGTGCTCGTCGAACGAGTCGAGGCGGCACAGAAACGGTTCGAGCACGGACGGGGTTCGGTGGAGGCGGGACTCGCAGACCCTGACTCGGACGCGGTCGGACAACTCCGGAAAGCGTGCCGCTTGCTCGCCGCGGCGCGAACACTCCAGACGGAAAATGGCTACCACACTGCCGTGGTCGAACTCTCGTTCGGGGCCATCGAACGTTCGTTCGAGTTCTTCGTCCTGGCGCTCTCGACGGACACGGTTCGGGATTTTATGGACCACACGTACGCCTACCAGCGGGCGTTCGAACTCGGCGTTATCAGCGACCTCCTCCGGGACGACTATCAGTCCCTGTACCGGGAGTTCCGAAGCGAATCCTACTACGGTGACCGGCAGGTACGCGCCGACGAGGCAGCCGCCATGTTCGATCTCGCCGTCGACACGCACGAGTTCCTCCGCGATCACCCGTCCGATCATTACAACTGTCTCTGCCAGTAGGTCACAAGAGGTAAACCCCACCCGGAAGTGGATACGGTCAACCCCGAGGTGACCGACACGTGGCACACGTCGAACGCCTCCGGGTGTACCCGGTGAAGGCCCTCGAAGGCACGGACGTCGAGGCGGCGCGGGTACGCCCCGGCGGGACGCTGGCCGGCGACAGGGCCTATGCCCTCTTCGACGGCGACCGAGAGGTCATCAACGGCAAGCGGACCGGTCGCGTGAACGATCTCTCGGCGGCGTACGACCTGGAGTCCGGGCGGATCACGGTCGAGACGCGGGCCGGCGAGCGCAGGGAGTTCGACCTGGACGCCGATCGCGATCGCGCGATGGCGTGGTTCGGCGAGTTCTTCGACGAGGACGTCCACATCGCACACGACACCGAGACGGGGTACGTCGACCGCCAGCGCATGGGCCCCTCGGTGATCAGCACGGCCACCCTGGAGACCGTCGCCTCGTGGTTCGACGGCATGACCGTCGAGAGTGCGCGCCGGCGTCTCCGGGCGAACATCGAGGTCGGGGACGTGCCGGCCTTCTGGGAGGACCGCTTCGTCGGCGAGGACGCCCCTGCCTTCGTCGCTGGCGACGTCCGGATCGAGGGAGTCACGCCGTGTGGCCGGTGTATCGTGCCGGCACGGGACCCCGACACCGGCGACCCACTCCCCGAGTTCCAGGAGCGGTTCGTCGCAAAACGCGAGGAGACGTTCCCCGGGTGGGCCGACCCCGCAGCCTTCGACCACTACTACACGCTGATGCTCATCGCCCGCGTGCCGGAGGCCGACCGTGGGGAGACCATCCAGGTGGGCGACCCCGTCGAGGTCGTCCGGTAGGCGCGTCCGACGGCTGGAAGGCCGAAGGCTTTTGCCCCGCTTGCCCCTACCCTTCGACATGAGGGACGACGACCGCGAGGACCCATTCGACGACTTCTTCCAGGAGATCGAGCGGATGATGAACGAGATGATGAACGGCAACGCCGAGTTCCGGTTCGAGCACGAGAGCGCGGCCGGCGGCGACGCAGGCGGGAACCAGTCGGCCGTCCACTACGACGTCCACGAGACTGACGAGACGGTGCGGGTCGTCGCGGACGTCCCCGGCGTCGAGAAGTCCGACATCGACCTCAAGTGTGACGGGACGACGCTGTACGTCCGTGCCGCGGGTGAGGGCCGCGACTACAGCGAACGCGTCGACCTCCCGGCCCGCGTCGACGAACACTCCGCCGACGCCACCTACAACAACGGCGTCCTCGAGGTCGC
>CAZUWC010000042.1:0-9745 GCA_964623935.1 uncultured Halobacteriales archaeon | reverse complement strand
CCAAGTTCAGCAGTCCCGGTGAGAAACGGTGTTTCGGACCACCCAGACGGCCTCCTGTTTCGTGGGAGCGAAACGAATTACGCACGACCGTATCAGAGGTGGTCGGCGTCGCGGTCGACGTCGTGTCCGGGGAGGACGCCGTTCTCTTCGAGGGCGTAGTAGGCGACGGTGTGGACGAGGAAGGCCGCGAGGAGTCCGTTCAACGACGCCCCGGCGGGGCCGGGCAGCACCTGCGGGGCGGCGACGCCCGGCACGAACTGCCCGGCGGTGAGGATCGCGACGACGGCCCCCACGGCGTAGGCCAGGATCGCGATCCAGCGCACGCCGGTGAACTCGACATCCTCCATGCGAGGGATGTCCATCCGCCAGCACAGCAGGAAGTCGGCGATGATGACACCGCCCAGCGGCGGGATGTACTGGCCGAGCGTCGACAGCCACGGGATGAGCAGGCTGTCGGCACCGACCAGCGCGAGGACGATGCCGACAGCGCCACCCGCGAGGATGAAGGGGCGCTTGCGGTCGAAGGCGAATGCCTCGCTGCCGGCCACGCCGAACGCGTAGGCGGCGTTGTCGTTGGTGGTCCAGATGTTGAGGATCAGGGCGATCAGGCCGACCGCGGCCAGACCCTGGGCGGCCAGCACCTCGTAGAGGTCACCAGCGGGCGTCACGTCGTAGACCGAACCGCCGACCGCGCCCGAGAGGAACAGGAAACCGTTCCCGACGAGGAAGGCGATCAGTCCCGCCCAGAACCCGACGCGGGAGTTCGAGGCGAAGCGTGCCCAGTTGGGGGCCTGGGTGCCGCCGCTGATGAACGTCCCGACGACGATGGTGACCGCCGCCGCAAAGCCCATCCCGCCGCTGCCGGTCCCGGCGAACAGCCCCGAGAGGCCGCCGGCGTCACCCAGCGCGAGGAACATCGAGAGGAGGCCGACCACGACCAGAACCGGCACCGCCACGAACGAGAGCGTCTCCATGCCCTCGTAGCCGAAGTAGGCCGTCGCCAGGTGCAGGAGTCCCCACACGAGGATGAGCGCCGTCGTGAACGTCGGGGTGTTGACGCCGAAGAACTTCGCGGTCGGGATGGCCACGAGCGGGATGGTGACGCCGAACCACCCGACCTGGGTCCCGCCCAGCAGGAGGTCGGCGAACTTCGCGCCCCAGGACCCGAAGCTGTACCGCGAGAGCAGGACGGTCGTCAGGCCGGCCTTCGCGGCGATACCACACAGCGCCGCCACGTACACGCCGAGGATGGCGTACCCGACGGCCATCGCCGCCAGCATCGGTCCAAAGCCCATCGCCGCCCCGACGTCCGCACCGGCCCACAGTGTTCCCGCGAAGAACACGAATCCCAGCAGGACCGCCGAGATGCTGGCCAGTCCCTTGCGCTCGCCGTCCGGAACGTGGTCGATGGGGTAGTCCGGATCGGGGAGGTCCTCGTTTCCGAACACGAACTGCCGCCAGAGCGACTGTTCTCCCGTTGCCATGGTCCCACCCCACACGGATGAGTGATAAATTTGACTGCTCAGGTGAGTAACGTCACTGCCCCCCGGCCCCGGTAACTATATGACGACCATCCGTTCACACCACCGATGGACTACATCGTCACCGACGGCCGGACGCTCGCTGGCGAGGCAGTCGACATCGAGATCCGGGACGGCACCGTCGACAGGCTCGTGCCCGCGGGGGAGGGTGACCCGGCGGCGTTTCCGAGCGACCGCCACGACGACGCCGACGGACGGCTCGTGGCGCCACCGCTGGTCGAACCCCACCTGCACCTGGACGCGACGGGGACGGCCGGCGACCCGCGCTGGAACGACTCCGGGACCCTCGCCGAGGGCATCGACATCTGGGCCGAGTACAAGACAGACATCACCCACGATGACATCGTCGAGCGCGCGACGCGGACTGTCGAGTGGTACGCGGCCCACGGCGCGACGCGAATCCGGACCCACGCCGACACGACCGAACCGACGCTGACCACCGTCGAGGCGCTGCTCGACGTGCGCGAACGTGTCTCGGACATCGTGGACCTCCAGGTCGTCGCGTTCCCCCAGGACGGACTGCTCACCGACGCCACCCACGAGGACCTGTTCCGGGAGGCAATCGAGATGGGCGTCGACGTCGTCGGTGCCATCCCGCACGTCGAACACACCCGCGAGGACGGCGTCGCGAGCGTCGGACTCGCCTGCGACGTCGCCGAGCGTGCGGACCTCCCGCTGGATCTGCACATCGACGAGACGGACGACCCGAACTCGCGGTTCACGGAGGTGCTCGCCAGCGAGGCCCTCGAACGCGGCATCGGCGCCCGCACCACCGCGAGCCACGCCACTGCGATGCACTCGTACAACAACGCCTACGCGGACAAACTGATCTCGCTGATCGCCGACAGCGGGCTCAGCGTCGTGACCAACCCCCCGGACAACTCCGTCCTCCAGGGCAGTTACGACGACTACCCGCGCCGCCGGGGCCACACCCGTATCGACCAGCTCCGTGCCGCGGGTGTGACGGTCGGGATCGGCCACGACTCCGTGATGGACCCCTGGTACCACTACGGCATCGCCGACCCGCTGGACGCCGCGTTCGTGCTCGTCCACTACGCCCACATGGCGGGCCGGGCGGATGTCCCGGCGCTGTGGGAGATGCTCACCGCGGCCAACGCCGAGGTGTTCGGCGCCGACGGGTACGGTCTCCGGGAGGGCGGCGAGGGATCGCTCGCCGTCTTCGACAGCCCCGGGCCCTTCGACGCCCTCCGGACGCGGGCTCCCCGGACGCTGGTCCTCCGCGAGGGGGAGGTCGTCGCGCGGACCGAACCGGCCGAAACCACGGTCCTGCGTGAGGGTGGCCCCGCGACGGTCTCGTGGAGCGAGCGATAGCGATTCACCGCCGGTGGCCCCACCGCTGGCCGTCCTCGGCGTAGCGGGCGTCGACGACCCGGTCGAACTGCTCGTCGGACAGCGAGACCTCCACCGCACCGACGTTCTCGGCCAGCTGGTCGACGGTGCGGGCGCCGACGATGGGCACGCAGGTGAACCGCTGCTGTTCGATGAGCCACCGGAGCGCGACCTGGGCGGGCGTGGCGTCGAGTTCGTCGGCGATGGCCCGGATCTCGTCGAGGACGTGCCAGCCCCGCTCCGAGAGGTAGAACTCCTCGAAGGAGTCGTAGATATCACCACGCGACCCCTCTGGCCCCTCGAAGGCGGTGGGATCCTCTGGATCGGCGCGTTCGTACTTGCCCGTGAGAAAGCCCCCGGCCAGCGGCGAGTACGGACAGACGGCCAGATCCTGGTCGATACAGACCTCGAGGTAGTCCGTGATGTCGTCCCGATAGCCCGCGTGGAACAGTGGCTGCGTGACCGAGACGGGTTCGTAGCCCTCGATGTCGCTCGTCCAGAGGGCCTTCGTGAGTTTCCAGGCGGCCATCGTCGAGGCCCCGAGGTAGTGGACCTTGCCCTCGCGGACGAGGTCGTGCAGCGTCGCCAGCGTCTCCTCGATGGGCGTGCCGTCCTCCCAGCGGTGGAGGTAGTAGATGTCGATGTAGTCCGTGCCGAGTCGGTCAAGCGTCCCCTGGATCTGGGCGCGGATGTGCTTGCGACCCAGCCCCGAGTCGTTGTGGCCGGGGCCACGCTCGGGGTCCCGGCCGTTGAAGGGGAAGTACACCTTCGAGGCGACGACGAAGTCCTCGCGGTCGTACTCGTCGAGCCACTCGCCGACGTAGCGCTCGGCGGTGCCGTGGGGGTTGCCGTAACGGTTGGCCGTGTCGATGAAGTTGATGCCGTGCTCCCAGGCGGCGTCCAGCAGGCGGTGGGCCGCCTCGCGGTCCGTCTCGACCACGCCGCCGGTCTCGCGGCCGAACCGCCACGTTCCCAGCGCGATCTGCGAGACGTGCAGTCCCGTCGAACCCAGGCGCGTGTACTCCATGTCCGGTAGCTGAACCTCATCGGTCAAAACAGTGTATATCGCGCCCGCTCCCGCCACCAGCCATCAGGTCCCGCCGGCGCCCCGACGCGTCGCTTCCCCCGACCGAGAATAATAGTATATCCGTTATTTCTTAATAATAGTATTTATCTTTCCCATTGAAAACGAGTGACGCAAGATAGAAATAGTATAAATAACAGATTTAAAAATAGAATATTATTCTTATATATTGAGTCTATCGTAACGCCGAACGTGGCAGTCACTGCCGGACAGGCTGCTCTGGAAGCCGTCAATTACAGCAATACGGTTGTAACAACAGGAGGACGCGGATCGCGATCGGCCACGTTTCGAGTCTAACGCCGGCTACGACCCGCCACGAGACCGGTACTGCCGTGCGGTTTGTCTCCCGGCCATCGTCGGGGGTGACGACACACAACCGCGTTTCGGGTCTAAACCACCAAGGAACGAACGGGTCGCTGGCGCGTGTAGGCGGCGATTTTTGCGTCCCCGGCCGGCGGGGACCAGAAACGCCCGTTCGGCCGAGTTTCGAGTCAAACCTCGTAGAAACAGCGGGTTTCGTGTCTACCGGTGTGGGGTGAACTTTTATACTGTGACGTGCCAATTGTTGACAGGGACACATCGGAAATGACGGGCGAGAACCTGACAACAGGGGACGTGTTCGCGGACAGGACGTTGCTCGCGCCCGAATACGCCCCCGGGGAGCGACTCGTCGGTCGGGAGGAGGAACTCGCAAACGTCGAGTACGCGCTCAACCCGATGATCTTCGGGCGCGAGCCCGACAGCGTGCTGGTCCGCGGGCCACGGGGCGCCGGCAAGACGGCCTGTGCCAGGTACAGCGCGCGCCGCCAGACGCAGTACGCCCGCGAGCAGGGACTCGCCGCCGGGTGGGCATCCGTCGACTGCCTGCACTGCTCGACGGAGGCCGGGGTGGCCCGGGCCGTCGCGTCCCGACTCGACGACGCCGGGACCGGCGTCGCGGTTCCGGACAGCGGGCTCAGTACCGGGGAGTACCGCGACCGCCTGGATGCGGTGCTGGAGGCGGCCTACGACGCCGCGGTAGTCATCCTCGACCGCGTCGACCACCTCGAAGGCGACGGCCTGGTCGCGTGGCTGGGACCGGGTGAGGAGGGGCCCTCGACGGTCGTGAGCGTCATCGGCATCGTCGACGGCGAGGCGACACACGGCGTGCTCGGCGGGACCGAACAGCGGTTCGATCCCTACGACGTCGACCGGTTGCGGGACATCCTGGCCGGGCGCCGGGACGCCTTCGTCGAGGACGCACTGGCAGCAGGCACCCTCGAACGCGCGGCGCGGGTCGGGGCGGCAGCCGGCGGCGACGCGGGGAGAGCGATTGCGGCGCTCCGTCTCGCCGGCGAGCGGGTCGCCCAGCGGGAGGGATCGGTGGTGGGCCCGGCGGACGTGGACGCGGTCGCCGGGGAGGTCGAGCACGTCCGGGTCCGTGACCGGCTGGAGGCACTCGGGACACACTCGCGGCTGACCCTGCTGGCACTGGCGTCGCTGACCAGCACACGCGACGGCGAGGCGTTCCGGACGAGACGCGTCCACGAGGCATACGTCGAGCGCTGCCGCGAGCGGGGCCGCTCGCCCCGGACCGAGCGGCGGGTCCTCGATTTCCTCGACGAGCACGAGCGCCTGGGATTGACCGACCAGTCCAGCCACTGGGGTGGCCGGGCCGACGGGAACTACAAGATCCACCGGCTGGGGCCCTCGCCGGACGCGGTCCTCACAGCGGTCGGGGCGTCCCCCGCGTGAGAAATCTTTATGAGCGAGGCGCGACCATGGGAAGCCGTAGCATGAAGAAACTCATCAACGAGCCGGCAGACGTCGTCGACGAGATGCTCGACGGGATGGTCGCGGCCTATCCCGACGACATCCGGCGTCTGGACGGCACCAAGGTGCTCGTGCGCGAGAACGCCCCGGTCGACGGGAAGGTCGGCATCGTCAGCGGCGGCGGCAGCGGCCACGAACCGACACACGCGGGCTTTCTGGGCCCGGGGATGCTCGACGGCGCGGCAGCCGGCGAGGTGTTCACCTCCCCGACCGCCGACGAACTCAGCGAGATGATCCAGGCCTGCGATTCCGGCGAGGGCGTCCTCTGTATCGTCAAGAACTACGAGGGCGACGTGATGAACTTCGAGACGGCCGGCGAGATGGCCGAGATGGCGGCCGACACCGACGTCGCCCAGGTCGTCGTCAACGACGACGTGGCCGTCGAGGACTCGACGTACACCTCGGGCCGGCGCGGGGTCTGTGGCACCATCTTCGTCCACAAGGCCGCCGGCGCCAAGGCCGCCGAGGGGGCCGACATCGACGAGGTCCAGCGCGTCGCCGAGAAGGTCATCGACAACGTCGGCTCGATGGGGATGGCCCTGACCTCCTGTGTCACCCCCGACAAGGGCGAGCCCACGTTCGACCTCGGCGAGGACGAGATCGAGCTGGGGATCGGCATCCACGGCGAGCCGGGCGTCGAGCGCACCGACATCATGGACGCCGACGCGATCGCGGACGAACTCACCGGCGAGGTGCTCGACGACATCGACCCCTCCGGGGAGGTCGCGACCATCGTCAACGGCATGGGCGGGACGCCGCTGAGCGAACTGTTCATCGTCAACCGCCGGGTCCAGGAGATCCTCGGCGACCACGGCCTGGAGACCTGGGACGCCCGGGTCGGCGAGTACATGACCTCGCTGGACATGTGTGGCTGTTCGGTGACGGTGCTGGACCTCGACGAGGAGATGAAGGAACTGCTGAGCGAGCCGGCCGAGACGCCCGCGCTGAAAGTATAAAGAACTACGGTCGCTCCGAGGAAGGAGACACATATGGCAGACCGGGAGACGCAACGCGAGGCGCTGTTCGCGGCGGTCGAGAACATCGCGGCCCGCATCGCCGAGGAGAAGGAACACCTGACGGACCTGGACTCGGCCATCGGCGACGCCGACCACGGGACGAACCTCGACCGCGGGATGGAGGCGGTCCTGGACCAGCTGGAGGGGAAAGACGAGGCCGACCCCGACGAAATCGTCAAGACGGTCGGGATGGCGCTGATCTCCGAGGTCGGCGGCGCGTCGGGCCCGCTGTACGGCGGGTCGACGATGCACGCCAGCCAGGAACTGGCCGACGGGATCACCGCCGAGACGACGGTCGCGTTCGCCGAGTCGTTCCTGGAGAAACTGCAGGACAGGGGTGGCGCCGAGGTCGGCGACAAGACGATGGTCGACGCCGTGACGCCGGCAGTCCACACCTACAAGAAGTCCATCGAGGCGGACGACCTCCCGCCCCTGGAGGCGCTGGCGAAGGCCGTCGACGCCTGCCGGCGCGGCGTGGACTTCACCGTGGGGTTGCGCGCCAGCAAGGGCCGTGCCTCCTACCTGGGGTGGCGGTCGGTCGGCCACCAGGACCCCGGCGCGACGAGTACGCTGTTTGCCCTGGAGGAACTGCTCGCGACCGCCGAGGAGTACCTCGACGGCGAGCCCGAGGTCGACGCCAGTTCGCCAACCATCCCCGACGACGGCGAGGAGGCAACCGAGTAGATGGTCGGGCTACTCGTCGTCTCACACAGCGCCGACGCCGCCCGGGGCATCCGCGACATCGCCGTCGAGATGGGCGGCGAGGACGCACACGTTCGGGCGGTCGGCGGCGACGTCGACGGCGGTATCGGCACCTCGGTGACCGACATCCAGGACGCCCTGGCGGACCTGCTCGCCGAGACCGACGGCGTGGTCGTCATCGCGGACCTGGGCAGTGCCGTGATGAACGCCGAGCACGCCATCGAGGCACTCGGTGTCGAAGACCGGGTGGTCGTCGCCGACGCGCCCGTCCTCGAGGGGGCGCTGAACGCCGCCGTGGCCGCGGCGGGCCCCTCCGCGACCCTCGAGGGCGTCCGCGAGATGGCCGAGGAGGCGGCGGACTCCGCCACGACGTAGCCCACACGGTGGAAGCGTCGCCCCACGGCAGCGGCGTTCGCGCGGACCGGCGTGACTCACTCTCCCCCGTCGTCCTCGGGCGTCGAGAGCACGTCCTCGAGGGCGTCGAGGGCGGCCGCGGCGTCCTCGCCCTCGGCGACGAGTCGGACCCGCTCACCGGACTCGACGCCCAGTCCCGTCACCGCGATGGTGCTGCGGGCGTTGGCCGCCCGGTCGCCGTCGACCGGCGCGACGCGCAGGTCGCACTCGAACTCGTTTGCGGTCCTGACGAACTCGGCGGCCGGGCGGGCGTGCAGGCCGGCCTCCGGGACGATTGTGACGATCCGCTCCATGCGATGACCGGGGCTTCGTCTCCCGCCCCTATAGTGATTGCTGTAAGTCATTGCCGGATCGACCGAACGCTGTCGTGCGGTCGTACCGGTAAACAGTTACAGCAATCACTATATTACTGTCCCGGTTGTCAGTGCCCCCACTCGGTCTCGCGTTTGAGCCGGTGCTGGGCGAGCGTGAACCCGATCACGAACAGGACGACACCGGCGAGCATGACGCCGGTCCCGAGCAGCGCCCGCTGCTGGGTGGTCCCGAAGAGCCGCAGGCCCACGAACCCGGCGATCGTCACCGCGATCCCCAGCTGCGAGACCCGGTTGCGGAACACGACGGCGAGGTACTCGCGGGTCGACGGCGGTTCCCCCTCGGCGTCGGTCATCGACGCTCCCTCCGCCGGTGACCGGACCTGCCCTGGGCGCCCGTGTCCATGGGTGGCGCTTGCGGCGTGAGCCGAAAAGCAGTTTCGGAGCCGAAACCGGCTCCGGTCGACCGCACGCCATACTGCGGTCATGCCGGCAATGGACTACAGCAATCCGTATCAGTCGGCCGCTTCGGCTTCGGCCTCGACCGTCTCCTCCTCGACGTCGTGGAACGACGCGGTGGCGTACTGGTAGAGGCCGCCGCCGACGAGGCCGCCCGCGAGCGTCGAGACGGTCGGCATCCAGAACGCCCCGCGGGGGCCGGGGAAGGCGATCTCGCCGTAGCCGACGAGGAAGCCCAGCAGGCGCGGGCCCAGGTCGCGGGCCGGGTTCAGCGCGGCCATGCTGATCGGGGCCTCGTACTGGACGAGCATCGCGACGAGGAACCCGACCGCGATGGCGAAGATGCCGATGTCGTCGGTGACGCCCAGCGGGCTTTCGTCGTCGAGCATCGCGAAGATCGCTCCCACGAGCAGCGCCGTGATGACCAGTTCGCTGAAGAACCACTGCGGGAGCGTGACGATGTGCGCGACGTCGGCCATCGTCGTGACGCCCTCCTCGCCGGCGCCGACGCCCGCGAATGCCGGGTTCGGGGCGAAGGTCCACAGCGTCATCCCCGAGAGCGAACTCCCGGGTTCGCCCGGCTGGATGCCCTGGCTCGCGAAGAACTCCCGGTAGTAGCCCAGCCAGGTCACCCACAGCGTGGCGGCGGCCAGGAACGCACCGAACAACTGCGAGACGACGTAGCCCGGCACGCGCCGCCAGGGGAAGTCACCCCAGGCCGCCATCGAGACGGTGACTGCGGGATTGATGTGCGCCGAGGAGACGGCGCCCGCCCAGTAGACCCCGAACATCACCGCGAACCCCCAGAGGATCGCGACGCCGAACAGGCCGAACGCGCCCGTCAGTATCGACACGACGACCGACCCACACCCGATGAGGATCAGGATGTAGGTCCCGATGGCTTCGTTGATATACTGGCCCAGCCAGTTCCTATCCATCGCAGACACCTCCGGCTGGCCGGTCGACTGACTGTACTGTACCCGTGATCTGCGTGTCTCCGGTCATGGTTCGATGATCCGTCGGCGTTCGTCTGACATTCCACTTCCCGGCAGACAG
>CAZUWC010000041.1:5251-9820 GCA_964623935.1 uncultured Halobacteriales archaeon | reverse complement strand
TACGTCCACCGGTATACGTCCACCGGTATATCACCCAAGCGGGACGCGAAAGCGAGCGGCGCCGTCGATCCACTCCGCGCGGACTGGCGGGACGAGGCCGCCCGACTGGTCGTACTCCGGGTTGGCGTCGCCCTTGGTGATGAACCCGTCGTGTGGTGCGGGACAGTACTGGACCGCCTCACAGTCCTCCCCCGAGACGTACGAGTCGTTGGCCCGCGCGACCCAGTTCTCGCCGGCCTCGACGTGTAAGTGGACCCGGTGGATGACCGCCCCCGACCCGTCGGGCTTGGTGAAGACGACGACAGACCCGTAGGAGTCAAAGGAGCGGTACCCCCGATCCAGGCCTGTCTCGTAGGTGACGACACCGATGTCGGTGTCGGCGGCCGCCGGCGTGAACCGGTCCGTGGCCGTGAGCACGACCAGGTCACCCTTGACGATGTGTGGTTCCATACTCCCGGACTCGACACCGACCACCAGCGGCCACGTCCCCGCGACGGCGAACAGCACAGTGCCCGCGACGACGACGACTGTCACGATTACCAGCCCCATCCGGAGCCACAGCAGCGGCCCCGACTGGGCGTGGCGGAACCGCGCGAGCACTCCCCTCGATTCCGTCTGGCGGGCCTCGGGCGGTCGCGCGGCGTCGCTCAGTTGCTCCCAGTGGCGGCGAAACTCCTCGTCTGACTCCTCGCCGGGAGAATCCTCACGCTCCGTGTCGGGGCGGTCCTCACTCATAGTGATTGCTGTAAGACGCTGCTGAGGTTGGTTAGGCAGGACCGTCTCACGCCACACCCCCACGGTGTCGGGACGGCACCGTCGCTACCGCGCGACCATCGGTTGTTCGGCCTCGGCGAGCAGCTCCTCGAGGTCGGCGTCGGCCGGTTCGTTGTGCAGGAGGACGTCGATCGGGAGGTTCGGGGCGCCGTCGACGAGGTCCTCAAGCAGGACGAGCCGTTCGCGGGCCCGGGACATGCCGACGTAGAAGACGCGCCGCTCGTTGTCGGTCAGTGTCGGCACCGGGTCGGTGTGCTTGGTAAAGGAGTCGACGCCGGGCACCTCGCGGCCCTCCTGTTCGACGGTCGCGGCGATCTGCTCGACGACCTTCTCGGTGAGGTCCGTCGCCACGAAGACGTGGTCGGCCTCGCGACCCTTCGCGGAGTGGATGGTCCCGACGCGGACGCGGTCGCGGTCCATCCCCTCGTAGTCGCCGCCGAAGTAGGCGTCGACGGTCCGCTCCTGGAAGTTCGTCACCTTCCGGAGCATGTCGGCCGCCGACCGCGGGTCGGGGACGAAGGGGGCGTGCTCGCGGATGAGTTCGGGTTCCACGTCGAAGTTGGCGATGTCCTCGACGTCGGCTTCCTCCTCGCGCTCCTCGAGCACGTCGAAGAGGTCGTCACGTTCACCGGTCCCGAACGCCGAATCGGCGAGCATATCGGCCAGCCGCCGGCCCTGCAACCCGGTGACGGGTTCGTCCTCGGCCAGGGCCTCGATGCCGCGCACGTACTGGGTCAGCCGGTCGGTCCACATCCGCTGGTCGGTCAGACACCGGAAGGGGATGCCCTCGCCGATGAACTCGTCCATGAACTGGAACATCTGGTAGCGCGCCCGGAACAGGACCATCATGGTGTCCGCCTCGCTGTTCTCGACGGTCGAGCGGACGTTCCGCACCAGGTCCAGCATCGACGGGCGCTGGACGGCCTCGACCGTGCCGCCCTCCTTGCGGGGTTCGAGGTCCTTGTCCTGGCGCTTCTCGATGTGGCTGACCTCCTGGTTGACGACGTTGAGGATGCGGGAGGGCAACCGGTAGGAGTTCGGGAGGACGACGTCCTCGTCGACGGCCTCCTCCAGCAGGAGGTCGGGGTCGGCACCCTGCCAGGCGTAGACCACCTGGTCGTCGTCGCCTGCGATGAGCACCCGCTCCATGTGGGGGCGCCACTCCTCGTAGACGTCGTACTGGAGGGTCGTGATGTCCTGGAACTCGTCGATGACGAGGTAATCGACGTTCGGGAGCAACGACCGTTGCTTGACGCGTTCGAGCATGTCCGCGAAGCCGACCATGTCGTGTTGGCCCTTCCAGGACCGCCAGGCGCGGATCGCCTCGGGGATGTCCAGGCGGTCGTCGGCGCTGGGCCAGGTCGGCGTGTACTTGTTGCCCGTCTGGGCGTTCGGGTCGATATCTGGCGGCAGGCGGACCTCGTCGTCGTTCCACTTGAAGGGGACGTCGTACCAGTCCGCGACGTCCCGGCGGGTGCGCTGGAGCCACTGGCTGGTCGCGATCACCTTGTTGCCGATGGTCGTCGACCGGGCCGAGCGCCGTCGGGAGCCCTCGTACTCGTCCTCGTACTCGATACCGAAGTCATCGCAAAAGTCCTCCTTGTCGGACTCGCCCACGACGTCGCCCCGCGAGAGGTTCAACAGGTCGTAGGCCTTGGCGTGCATCGTGCAGACGTTCCCCCGGAGGGCGCGGGGCGATTCGTCGAGGCGTTCGGCGAGGCGTTCGCGGATCTCCGCCGCGGCGGCGCGGGTGTAGGAGACGACCAGGACGTCCCGGACGTCGACCGTCTCGTTTTCGAGTAACTCCTCCACCCGGTCGAGAAGCGCCGTGGTCTTGCCGCTTCCCGGGCCACCGAACAACCGGACCACGTCGGTTGTCGAGTCAGTCATTGCACACGTAGATGGGCCGCGGGTTCATAAACGACGCGACTTCCGCGCGGTTACCGGTACAGCGAGAGGTAGAGCATGCTGAACCCGATGATGAAGGGGATGGTCTCGGCGACCTGGAAGAAAATCCGCACGATTTCGGCCGTCCCGGACCCCAGTTGCGTGATGACGCTGGTGACCGCGACACCCATGCTGACGAACGCGAACCCCACGAAGGCGTACTGGAGTCGCTGTGTCCCCTGCTTCCTGTACGCCTGGAAACTGATCAGCGTGATGCCCAGCGAGAGCCCGAACACCACGAACCGCATCATCACGAGCATCCCGCGCGCCACCGGCACGACGTCTACCATCGTCTCACGAGTGACACTCGAACAGAATAAAAGTGGGTCCTCGCACGGTCGGCTCCAAGTGTTCGTGAGGCCATCAGGCTGGTCACGTGTGTAATTCGTCCCAGAGCTGGCTGAACCGGTCGGGGATGTTCTCCTCGCGGTAGACACGGACCTGGTAGGTGTCGTTCTCCAGGGAGATGACCGTACTCTCGAAGTTGGACTCGTAGACCTTGTAGTGGTTGCCGTCCTCGGCGACGAGCGTCCGGTCTTTCACGAGGTCGTACTCCTCGAGGGTCTCGATGCGCCGGTAGACCGTCGGCAATGAGAGGTCACACTCCTCGGCGATGTCCTTCGCCGACTTGGGTTCGATGCTGACCGAGGCGAGCAACCGGCGTGCGTGCTCGTCGCCGATGGTGTCCAGTATCTCTTCTATCGTCCGGTTCTCGTCCACGCATGTAAATTTCCGTTCGGAGAACATAACGTTTCTGGAGGGGGGCGTTTTCAGCCTCAGAAAACGCTGTCGGGTGGTTATCATTCCCTCGGGTGTAGTCACTACCAGGCTACGACCAGACCATGTCAAGCGAAGACCTGCACGCGTCGATCCGTTCGGTCACCGCCGACTCACACGCCAGCACCACTCCCACAGACACGCGGCGACTCCTGCGGTGTGTCGACGAATCCGAGGGCGACGCCACGCCTGAGGCGGTCATGTCAGCCGTCGCCGGGGACCTCTTCGACGGCGATGTCGACGACGTGGCTGTCTCGCGGAACCTCGTCACACACAGCCTGGACGAGATCATCCTCGCGCTGGTGGCACTCCGCGGGGACGGCACCCACGGCACCGGGCTGATGGAGGACGTGGGGCATCTCTTCGATGTGGACCCGAGTCCCGGGACCGTCTATCCGCGGCTACACGACCTCGAATCGGGTGGCACCCTGGCCCGGCACGACCTGGTCAAGACCAAACAGTACGACCTGGCCGACCGGGAGACCGCGGCCGACCGGATAGAGCGTGCGATGTACCAGCACCTCGCCGTCGGACTGTTCCTCCGCGAGGCCCTTGAGGAACTGCGCTGAGAGTTATACCGGGGACCAGCCACAGACCGAGCACTCGGCGGCGCCTGTGTCGTGGATGCCGCCACAATCGGGACACTGTTTCTTGTTGTAACTCCGTTCCCAACCCGCCTGGCCGGTCTCGTGACCGCGCTGGGCCAGGAATTCGTCGAACACGTCGTCGCTGCTCGGTGCGGTCGCCATACGTGCTATGGTATGACACACCACTATATAGTTCTACTGGTAGTGGTAGGTGTTGAGACGGAACCGCTCCGGGAGCGCTCGTCAGGACCGTGCGCGTTCGACGGCCGCCTCGATTTCGGCGATGTCGATGTCGGGGTCCGGTGTCGTAGTCGCGCCGGAAGACGACGGTCCCGTCGGCGTCGACGACGAAGGTGGGCAGCGCCTCCGAGAACGTGAACGGTTCGCGGTCGTTGTGTGTCGGCCGCCGCCTTTACGCCTGCCCGAGGTGGGCGTCCTCGACGCGGATTCGCCCGCGCGTCCCGTCGAACCTGGTCGTGTACTC
>CAZUWC010000041.1:0-5151 GCA_964623935.1 uncultured Halobacteriales archaeon | reverse complement strand
GGGCGTCCTCGACGCGGATTCGCCCGCGCGTCCCGTCGAACCTGGTCGTGTACTCGAGTTCGATGGGACGGTCCATGTGCGGGCCGTCGGTCACGAGCGTCTCGAACTCACCGCCCTCGCCCAGCAGGTGGACGCCGTACTCCGCACGGAGCGCGCGCAGGTCCGCGAGCGCGTCGGCGTCGAGGCGCCGGCCCAGCCACGACTCGTCCAGTCCTGCCGCCGCGACCTGGATGACCCTGATCTCGAAGCCAGCGTCGAGCATCTCGCGGGCCAGTTTCTCGGGGTCGCGCTCCCACAGCGGCGCGAACAGGTCCGCGCCCAGGCGCTCGCACATCGCCCCGACGCGGTCGGCCTGGTAGGCGCTCTCGACGGCACCCGCGGTGACGCCCGTGATCCCTCCCAGCTCGTCGGCGAGGTCCGACAGCGCCGCCTCCAGGGGTTCCAGTTCCGCGTCGCCCTGCCGCCCGGCGTCGGTCGCCTCGGCCGCCTCGAAGTCGTCCGGGCGAACGTCCACGAGCGGGATCCCGATGCTCTCGGCGGCCAGTCCAGCCAGGTCGGTCGCCGGCACGTGGTACATGTAGGAGTCGCCCTGCGGGTGGACCGTGACCAGCCGCTCGACGCGGAGGCCACGCTCCAGGGCTAGGTAGAGGGCGAACGAGGAGTCCTTGCCCCCCGAGAAGAGACTCACCCACGCGCCGTCGCTCATGGGGTGGGTAGCGGTCACGGGGACAAACGTCTGCCGCTTTCGGTCGGTATTTTATCGAGCCACATACGGTTTATCGGTACGCGGGGGCCGGGAGATGCCCAGACCCGTTTCTTGTCGAATGACGGTGTGCGAGCGGCTCGAACGTCGAAACCTACCTGTGAACGGGGCCCCAGACAGCGAGCATGGACGAGTACGCCGACGTCGCTGCCGAGGCTGTCGAGCGCGCCGGGAACTACCTGGACGAGCGTTTCGCAACGGGCGAGATCGACGCGGACTTCGGGGCCGGCGACGTGAAGACGCGAGCCGACCGGGCGGCCGAACGGCGGGTCGTCGAGACCATCCGCAGTGCCTTCCCCGAGCACGCCATCGTCGCCGAGGAGTCGGGTGAACACCCCGGCCGCGCGGACCGCCGCTGGGTCGTCGACGCGCTCGACGGGACGAACAACTTCGCCGCGGGCATCCCGACCTTCGGCGCGGCGGCGACGCTCATCGACGAGGCGGGGCCCCTCGTAACTGCCGTCTCCGTGCCCGTCACGGGGGACCTCTACGTCGCCCGCCGCGGCGAGGGCGTGACCCACGACAGGAAGCCCGTGACTGTCGCCGATGGCCCCGACCTCCCGCCCGCCCAGGCGACTGTGGCCATCGTGCTCGGGGCGCCGGTGCTCGAATCCGCGAGCCTGCAGGCCGAGTACGACGCGCTGGTCGGGGGCGTCGAGGACGTCGCCAAGCGCGCCATCCGGACGTGGGCGCCGGTCGTCTACTGGGGACTGCTCGCACGGGGCCGGATCGGCGGGTTCGTCTGCTTCTACCCCGACGAGCGCGAACAGGCCGCGGGGTCGCTGCTCGCACGCGAGGCCGACTGTGCCGAACGCACCGACGGTCCGCTTTCGGTCTTCGCCCGCGACGGCCGGACCTGCGACGCCCTCTGGGACGCCCTCTAGCCTTCGTGGACCTCGACGGTCAGGTCGCCGTCAGCGACGGTCGCGGTCAGCATGGTCGTCCGCGAGGCCGGCGGCGCGCCGGTCACGCTCCCCGGATTCAGCACCCTGACGCCCTCGTGTGTCGTGTCCAGTAGCTCGTGGGTGTGGCCGGCGACGGCGACAGGGTCGGGGACGTCGGCGTGCTCGCGGGCGATACCGGCCACCCGCTGTTCGTAGCCCCGTGTCGACCCGGTGCCGTGAGTGACGACGAACGTCACCCCGCCGAGTTCGACCGTCGCGACCGACGGCAGGCCCAGTCGTGGGTCCATGTTTCCCGAGACGGCCGTCAGTTCGGGTGCAATCTCCCGCGTCTCTTCGAGCGCACTCTCGGAGTCGAAGTCCCCGGCGTGGAGGACGTGGTCGGCTGCCCGAAGCCGCTCGCGGAAGGGGCCGGGGATCCGGCTGGCACGCGAGGGGATGTGCGAGTCGGCGACGATTGCGACTTCCATGTCCGCCTCTTCCGGCCGATTCCACTAAACCGCTCGCCTCGTGAACCGTATGTCGGTTCATCGAATGTCGGGTCGTCAGGGAGCATTGCCCGATCAGTGGAGTTTGAGTTCGACCCGGCGGCCGTCCGGGTCGCGGACGTAGGCTGCCCAGTCGCGGCCGTAGGCGCCGTAGCGCCTGTACGGTTCACTCTCCTCGACCTCGATACCCTCCGCCCGGAGGTCCTCGAGGAGTCGTTCGATCTCCGTGCCGGTCTCCATCTCCGAGGAGCGGAGCAACAGGCAGATGTGTTCCCCGCCGACGTCGATCGACTCGTCGCTCGGCACCAGGTGGATGTGTCGGCCGCCGGCGACGACCGCGACGTACGGCACCTCGTCGTTCTCGAACCGTTCCCTGTCCCGGACCGCCAGGCCGAGCAGGTCGCGGTAGAACGCCAGCGACCGTTCCAGGTCCGCGACCCTGATCGCCACGTGGTCCAGGTCGACGACGTCGATGTCCATACTCCCGGTTCCGGACCGGGCATGCTAACTCTGTCGGCGGCCACCGCGAGGGAGACGGTGGCACTGGGGGCGCGACGGCGGATGTCCTCGCGTGGTGGCGTTTCGGTGCGGTTGGTCGCGGACGGCGGGAGCGTCTGCATACAGGGATGTTCAGAAGTCATTACAGGATCGACCGCAGTACAGCGCGTGGTCGACCTGGAAAACGATTCTGAACATCCCTATACGGGAGTCACCTCATCTGGAGACACGCGTGCAGGCACCGTTGCCCTCACTCCCAGCGCGCTGGGTGGGTTTCTACGACCAGCGCGCTCGCGAGCTCCGTCGCGCCGGCGAGCGGCATGGCGACGGTCGCCGCATCCGTCGGTTTCGCCCACCGCTCGTACGCCGCGCGGTCCGGGAAGGCCTTCACGTACGGACACACCGCCCCGTAGACGTCGGCGTGGGTGGGGCCGACGCCGATGGGTGGTTCGACGGCCGCGTCGACCCCGAAGGAGAAGACCGCACTCCCCGGCGAGACGCGGAGGTTGGCCCCGTCGGTCCGCGCCTCGACGACAGTCCCCTCCGGGCTCTCGGTCCGGATGTCGACCGTGCCCTCCCGCAGCGCTGCCAGCACCACCGCGTCGTAGAAACACTGGAAGTGGTCGGTCTCGCCGTCGACGGTGCCGCGGTGGGGCGTCTCGCCGTCGGCGTGACACAGGTCCGCGACGCCGATGGATCCGCCGCCGATCCGGCCCCGGACTTCCCAGATCCACTCGCCGATGGAGTCGACCGGTTCCGTGCCGAGGAGTCGTCCCAGCGCCCGCCGGAGGTCGTCCGGCAACGTCGCGGTCAGATAGCCGGTCTCGCCCAGCCAGCGGGCCGTCGTCGCGTCGGTGTCACAGCACTCGCAGGACTGTTCGGCTCGATTCTCGACTGTCGTGTCGTTGTCGCTCATCGTCTCGTCTCCACTCTCTCGTACGCGACCTACCCCGGAGACGATTGCTCCCAGTACAGTGGGCGGGTATATGCCAGCGACCGTCCTGTCGTCGTGGCCACACGCCGGTGTCAGTGATTCGCGCCGAGGCTACCCGGCGGTGCTCTCGACCTTGACGACGTCGCCCTCGTCGAGTTCGTGGTCCTCGGCGATCCGTCGGCCGTCGCGGGCGTCGACCGCATAGAGGTAGCCCTCGCCGATGTCCGAGTGGACCGCGTACGCCAGATCCAGCGGCGTCGACCCCGCGGGCAAGAGGTGAGCATCGGGCAAAACCGTCCCCTGGCCGTCGGTCCAGCGCGTCTCGTTCTCCACCGGGTAGACCGTGACGTGATCGAGCACGTCGTAGACCACCGTATCGAGTGCTTCCTGGACGCCGGTCCCGCCCCACGACTCCATCACTTCGCGGATGCGGGCCAGTCCCTCCCGCTGGGAGTCGCTGACCGCCCCCACGATCTCGAAGTCGGGGTCGCCGGGGTCGTAGG
Organism: uncultured Halobacteriales archaeon; assembly: GCA_964623935.1. Classification (GTDB taxonomy): domain Archaea; phylum Halobacteriota; class Halobacteria; order Halobacteriales; family Haloarculaceae; genus SW-9-67-25. The sequence goes on along the minus strand of CAZUWC010000041.1, from coordinate 1,063 downwards.
TGAGGACGCCCGCCTCGGCGGCCCGGCGCAAGGCGAGTTCGCCCTCGCCGGTGGCCGGGATGACCGTCTCCGCGGCGTCCTGGATGCGCTCGAGGTTCTCGGGCGGTGCGACGTCGGCCTTGTTTGCGACGACCACGATGGGCAAGGTCAGTGCGCGCAGTTCGCTCGCGAGGCGCCGGCGGTCTGCGTCGGTCCACTCCCGGGGGTCGCCGGGATAGTCGACACGCCGGAGGACGGCCGCGACGTCGGCCGCGGTGGCGCCGACGCCGGTCAGCGTCTCGGTCAGCGCCTCGTCGATGTCGAACTCCGGCGACCGGGACTGGCGCTCGATGCCCTCCCAGTTGCGGTCGATGACGCCGGCCAGCCAACGGTCCATCTCCTCCTCGACGAATGCCAGGTCCTCGACGGGGTCGTGTTCGCCCACCTCGAGGGGTTCCCCCTCCGGGTCGGTCCCGCCGGAGGCGTCGACGACGTGCAGGATGACCTCGGCGTTGGTGAGTTCGTCCAGAAACTGGTTTCCCAGCCCTCTGCCCTCGTGGGCGCCCGGCACGAGTCCGGCGACGTCCAGCAGTTCGACCGGGACGTACCGCTTGCCCGACCGGCAGTTCTCGGAGTCACAGCGTGCGTCGCGGTCCAGACAGGGACAGTCGGTGCGGGCGTGGCTGACCCCGCGGTTGGCGTCGATGGTCGTGAAGGGGTAGTTGCCCACCTCGACGTCGGCCATCGTCGCCGCCTGGTAGAAGGTAGACTTGCCGGCGTTGGGTTTGCCCGCCAGCGCGAGCGAGAGCATACCTCCTCTATTTGTGGGGTCCGGAACTGCGTTTCGGTCGTCGGGGGACCCCTATTGCTCGCAGAATTATTGTCGTGACATGGGTTCCACCCCTTGCACAGCGCCGGTGTCCGCGATCCACGGTTCCCCCAATCGCGATTCGGCAGTGTCCCCCGTCCATCGCCGGCCCCAGATTCGTTCACGCGACACCCGCGGACCCGATCCACATCCCCACTCGGTCGATGGCGTCTCCCCCTTCGGGAGCCAGCGGGGTGCCACCCCGTGGGACCGCTG
>CAZUWC010000040.1:0-9916 GCA_964623935.1 uncultured Halobacteriales archaeon | reverse complement strand
ACCCACTTGTCCGAGTACCGCTGGCCGCAGGTGCAGGCGACGTAGGCGTGGATGACCTCCCCTTCGGCGTACAGTCCGCCCACCTCCTCGTTCTGTTCTTCGGCGAACGCGAACACGAAGCGGGCGGTGTGGTCCGACCCGCCGCTCGGTCCGCTGGCCGGACAGGTCCCGCCGGTGCAGTCCCGGCGGATCTCGCCCTCTGTCTCCATCGCCTTCCTGGCGAAGGCCATCGGATCGATGCCCGCCGCCCGCTGGAAGACGCTCCGCGCCTCCTCGCCGGGCAACACGAGGACGACACCGCTCTCGACGCGGTCGCCGTAGGCTTCGAGCGCGTCCGGATCGGAGACGGCCTCCTCCGAGAGGTAGACGAGGACGTCATCGGGCCGGTCGCCGGCGAGGAACGCAGCGCGGTCGTCGGCTGTCATCGTTCCCGACGAGCGGACCGGGAGGGAAAAGCGCAGTGTTCCCATTCCACGGCCATCCGCTCCCAGCAGGGGAGTCACGCGAACAGCGCGAGCGTGACGACCGCGGCTGGACGGAGCACCGGTCCGAATCCGACCGGATCGATGTAGCGACCGAGCGCAACGAGGGAGCTAAATCGATATGACGGTCGCGACGAGGATTTTCGTGCCGATGGCGATGACGGCGCCGATCCAGGCAAGCAAGACGAAGTGGAGGTAGGTGTTCATCTTGTGGCCGCCGTCGATCGTTCGGATCATCAGCGCCGAGAGCATCGCCGAGAACATGATGACGACGACCAGCAGGAACTCGATAAGCGGGATGTTGTAGACCTCGGTGTTGATGAAGGCGGCGACGTCGAAGTTGACCGAATCGGTATCGAGATCGAGGCTCATCTGCGAGAGGAGGTTGACGACCTGGAGGCCGATGAAGAAGGCGAACGTGGAGGCGGCGGTGATCCCATAGAGGAGGCCGACCAGCGTCACGGTGGCCTGCTGGCGTTGCTGGCGGAGTTTCAGCACCTCGTTCATGTTCTCTGCGATGAGTTCCCCGAGCACTTTCGGCGAGCCACCCATCTCCCGGCCGACCAGGTACATCTCGGAGAACGTCTGGATGAGGTACGACCGGCAGTCCGCGGTGAAGTGACGCCACGCCTCGGAGGGCTCGATCCGGAGGTTCAGCCGCTTGTAGAGGTTGTCCACCGCGGGGGTCAGCGGGCCGAAGTCCTTGTTGCGGAGCGACTCGAGGACCGCCGAGGTCGTCGATTGCTTGGCCCCCTCGGTGGCCCCAAGCGCGCGGATGAAGCTCGGGAACTCCTCGTCGCGACCCTTGACGCGGTTTTCCTCGCGGCGCATGACCAAACCGGGAATGAGCAGCGGCGTCACCTGGATGGCAGCCAGCAGTGGCAGCGGCAGCGGCGCCGAGAGGAAGGGGAGGAGGTCACCCAGCCGCACGGGCAGGAGACCGACGATCCCGCCCAGCGTCACCAGAAACAGGAGGGCGGCCAACCCCACCCCGGCGACGAAGCTGTACCTGACCTTGTCGTCCATCGGAGAGTCGTACTTCTCGGGGTGGTACCACAGCGGGTCGTAGGGTGCCATCGACCGGATGGCGATGAAGAAGCCCGACTGGACGAAAATGTACATCACGATGACGGCGCTGACCGTCAGGGTGGGGTCCGTTCCCGTCAGGACGGGCAACACGACCGCGAACACGAGCGCGAACGTCATCGCCAGAATCATCGACATGTAGAGGTCCTTCATCACCTCGAGGTTGTCCATCGTCCCCTCGTAGACGGTCTTGTAGTTCTGGATGATCTGCTCCTGCTCGGAGAGGAGGTAGTCCTCGAGGGCCTGGCCGGCCCCCAGCGTGTAGGCCAGTCGTTCGAAGAAATCCGAGACGGTCTCGCTTGGCACCTCCTTGGCCCGGCGCCGGCAGGCGTCGTCGAGGCTCTGGTTCCACGTGTCGACCAGTTCGACGACCCGGTGCATCTCCTTTGCCAGTTCGCCGTACTCCTCCTCCTCGGCCAGCGTCCGGAACACCTCCATGCGGTCGATTTTCGTCGTCGAGAGGACCGTCATGTGGGTGACAAGCAGGTGGAACCGGTTGTTGAGCTGGCGCCTGCGCTGGGAGATGAGTATCTGGGGGTAGAACATCGCCGACCCCAGCGCAAGCAGCCCCAAAAGCGGGATGGGGAACCTGATCATCGCGGGCAGACCGTTCAACAGCACCGCGGCGACGACCGTCAGGAGAAAGAAGCCAGCCGACGGCAGGAGGATGAACAGGACGTACCGCCCCATCGGGATGTGCATCTGGCGGTAGGACTCGACGAGTCCGCCGACCGTCTCGGAAACCGTCAGGCCCGCACTGGAATCAGCCTCTTCGGTCGCCATCAGTCCTCTCTGTGGATGTTGAAGGGCAGTCCCTCGACCCCGTCACGCTGGAAGTCGGCGATCAGTTCGTTGACGTCGTGGTACCCGACGATCCCCTCCTGGATCGCGCGGCTGATTATGTCGGCCCTGAACTGCAGTTCGTTGTAGATGTCACGCGTGTCCTCGTACCCGAGCAGCGTCGCGATCTGTTCCTCCAGGACGTAGGAGTTGTTCATCCCCTGGAAGATAATCTCGTCCTCGACGGGGTCCCAGTAGAAGGACTGGCGCGTGACGACACCGTCCATCTCCTTGGAGTAACCCTCGATTTCCTGGACGCTGGTCACCCGCCGGAGCACGTCGTCGCCCTGTTTGACACGGTTCTGGAACAACGCCACGTCGGCGACGTCCATGAACGTCTCCGGGACGTTGATCGGTTCGCTGGTGAACCGTTGAATCATCGAGACGATGTCGCTGGCGTGGAAGGTGAGCATGACGGGGTGGCCGGTCTGGGCCGCCTGGAAGGCCATCCGACCCTCCGCGCCACGGACCTCACCGAGGATGATGTAGTCGGGACGGGACCGCAACGCGGCCGCGACGAGGTCGAACATGTCGACGCTCGTACTCTCGTCTTCACCCTCCCGGGTGAGCAGTTGCTGCCAGGTGTCGTGGGGCGGGATGACCTCCGCGGTGTCCTCTGCGGTGTAGATTTTCGCGTCCCGGGGGATGAATGCGAAGGCCGCATTCAGCGTCGTGGTCTTGCCGGAGGCCGTCTCCCCGACGACGAACACCGTCTGTTCGTTCTCGAGACAGAGCCAGAGGTACGCCGCCAGCCGCGGGGAGAGGGTCCCCCACTTCGTGATCTGGAACATCGACAGCGGCGTCTCGTCACCCTGCCGGATCGTCAGCGAGGGTCCCTTGAGACTCACGTCGTCGGAGTAGATGACGTTCAGGCGCGACCCGTCGGGCAGGGTCGAGTCGACAATCGGGTCAGAGTCCGAGAGCGGGTCCCCGATGCGCTCGCCCATGTTGCGCAGCCACTGGTCGAACGATTCTTCGCTCTCCCACTCGACCGTCGTCTCGAGCATCGAGTACACCGCGTGGTCGACGTAACACTCTTCGCGGCCGATGACGTGGACGTCCTCGTTTGCCGGGTCGCGCATGATGGGTTCCAGCGGCCCCAGTCCGACGATATCCCGGTTGAGCCGGTAGCGGATGTCCTCGTAGGTCTCCTCTTTCACCTCGACCTTCCCGACGTCGGTGACCTTCGAGAGCCGCGTCAGGACGCCGCCGCCCGACTCGCGGTTCTTGACGCGGGTGGTCTCCTGGAGGAGTTCCTCGATGCGGTCGTCGTACTCGGTCTCGTCCTGCGGTGCGGGTTTGGTGACGCTGCGCTCGAGCAGTTTGTCCCGAATCTTCCCGAAGACGGCCCGCTTTTCCTCGTCGAGTTCCGGTTCGATGGCGTAGTACTTGGTGTCCTGGCCGATGTCGCCGTAGATGTGCGTGTAGATGGGGCCGCCCACGGGGTAGAGGACGTTCGGCCGGTCGGACTCGTACTCGCCGTCGGCCTCCTCGATGAACAGGGGGAACTCACCCGTGATCTGCTTGAACTTCTGGAGGTGTTCCCGCAGGTGGGGACGCCTGGCGGCGTGTTGCCGGAGTTCGTCCGACGGGTTCGGGGTGCCGTGGTCCGTCATGCGACGCTCCGACTCTCGATGACGATGCCGGTGCCCGAGCGCACCGAGTAGCCGACGGTGTCGCCGACCTGTTCGCCCATGCCCGCAAACCGGAGGACGCTGATCTGGCGACGGACGTCGTTGCCGACCTCGACCATCTCCAGTTCGAGGAACACGTCCGCAATCGACCGGAACGGGCCCAGCGCCTCCTCCTCCAGGGTCGTCGGGTCCACGGTGAGAACGATCACCTTCCCCTGTGAGATGACGTCCCGGAAGTAGGAGATGATCTCCAGGGCGGCCTGGCGTTCCTCGTTTTGCCGGACCAGGGCCTCGAACTTGGGGTCGTTGCGGAGGATGGCGTCGAACGTGTCGACGATGATGACGTCCGAGTCCCACATCACTTCCGCCTCCATCAATCGCTTGAGGAGGTCCATCCGGTCGCCCTCGTCGCCGTCGGAGAAGGTGTTCTTCGAGTCGCCGATGTCCGCGTGCAGGAAGAGGATGTTCTCGTCGAGCATGTGGTCGACCATGCCGTAATCGAGCGAGTTCATCTGCTCGAGGAAGGACCCGACGGTCAACTCCGTCGACAGCAGCGTGACCGAGTGACCCTCCTCGCAGAGGCCATACGAGAACCGCTGGCTGATGGCGGACTTGCCGGCGCCGTAGTCGCCCTCGATGAGGACGATACTGCCCGGCGGGAGGCCCCCGCCCAGTTCCTTGTCGAGTCTGTCCCGCTCTTTCAGGCCGATCGAGAATAGGTCAGTTTCTGCGACACTCATGATATCGATGGTACTCTGAACTCGAACACTTCTTCGTCCCCGTTCACGATGACTTTTGCGCGGTTGTCCGTCCGCAACTCCGACCGGTCGACGCTGGCGTTCACCCGGACGACCTCGCCGGGCCGCCACCGGTCGGCGTCGCCGACGACGGTGACGCTGACGGACGACAGGCCCTGGAACTGGCCGTTGATGAAGATGTCCATCTGGTCGCTCTCGGCCGGCAACCTCGTCGTCCCCGTGTTCTTGATGTGGAGGGTGAGGTTGTCGTTGCCGGCGCAGTTGTAGACGCAGGCGCCGGTGCCGTTGTCGCTGATGATCTCGACGTCCGTCCGGACGTCGTCGCTGACCACCACGCCCTGGTCCTCGATGGCGCCACTCAACTGGCCGACGCTGCTGGTGAACACGCCCGCGACGCTGGCCGCGATGAGCATGCTCGCGATGAACAGGATCAGGTGCGAGACAGAGACGCTGGCCATCAGGTACTCACCTCCGCCGTATCCGCGACGCCGGTGTCGGCCACGATTTTGACGCGGTCGGGCTGTGACGACGCCGAGACGTTGATCTTCAGCTGTTCACCGGCCAGCCACAGGTCGGTCTCGCGGTTGCCCGCGACCGAACTCTCGGCCCAGTCCGTCCGGTACTCGCCGTCGACGAGCAGGTCGGTATCCGAGACTGACAGCTGTGACGCGCCCGTGTTGTTGACCCGCACCGTCAGGTTCTCCTCGCTCGCGTCGTAGGTCGCCGACCCGATTTCGATGTCGGTGTTGCCCGTCTCGAGGACCGTGTCGGTGCGGTCGTCCTGTGCCTCGGTGACCCGCTCGAAGCTGTTCATCCCCGCGCTGTGCCACATCCCGAAGGCGATAAAGAGGCTGGCGAAGATGATTGCCGCCGAGCCGCTAACGCTGAAGCCCATCGGCACCACCTCCCGTGTGGAGTCGGCTCGGCGCCACGGCGTCGCCGTTGAGCTGGCCGATGTACTCTAAGCTCTGCGTGTGGTGGTCGATGGTCAGCGTGCCCTCGCCCCCGCCGTCGAACCCGCGGAGGTACGACTGGAGGTCCTCTCCGACTGACTCGTCGATCCAGTCGATGTTCTCGTAGTAGTCGATGGCCCTCGCAGTCTCGCGGACGCCCGCCTCGCTCACGAGGAACTCCAGCCACTCGACGACGATCAACTCCGCCGCGAACCCGTCGGGCAGCGTCCCGATGTAGGGTTTGCCGTCGTCCGCGGCGTCCGACTCCGCGTTCGCTTCCGCCTCCGCCTCTGCCTCTGCCTCTGTTGCACCGTGAGACGCGGCCGCCGCACCGGCGGTCGTCGCTCCGGTCGATGGCTCCGGCTCGGAATCCGTCACGCCTGCGGCGGCCGTCGTCTCTTGCTCTGACTGTTCGGCGTCTGGCTCCACGGCTGCCTGTTCGGCCTCGGCCGTCGCCGCGGACCCCTCCGGGCCGGAATCCGTTATCTCGTCCGTCTCGTCGCTCGCGTCGTCCTCATCCTCGATCACCTCGTCGAACAGGTCGTCGTCACCCAGGTCCTCCCCGAAGTCCTCGCTGGCGTCGTCGAAGTCGCCCTCGATGGCGTCGTCGTCGAGGAGGTCCTCGCCGGCGTCTGCTCCGGTGTCGGCGGGTTCGTCCTCACTCTCTTTTCCGCCTGTTTCCTCGGCCTCGTCGGCCCATTCCGCGTCGCCGGACTCGTACTCGTCTTTGAGTTCCGCGAAGGACTTCCCGCCGGCGTCGTCGTCGCTGCCATCCTCGCTGCCATCGTCGTCGATGTCGTCGCCGGCGTCGAAGTCGTCATCGAAACTGTCCTCGAAGTCCGCGTCGCCGCCCGAACTGTCGCCGTCCGGGCTACCGCTGCCCGAGTCGCCGCCGAGCACGCCGTCGACGTCCGCGTCGGCGCTCATGCCCTCGTCCTCGACGAGATCGTCGTCAAAGAACCCCTCGGCGTCGGCTTCGGCGATGTCCTCGTCGAGTTGTTCCTCCTCGTCGCTGCCCCCGCCGTCGTCGTCGAACAGGCCGAACGAACCGCCCTCGGCCATGCCGCCCATCCCGGCGTCGATGTCGTCCGCGAAGGGGTTGACCCCGCGGGTGACCATCTCGTAGATGTCCAGCAGTTTCCGGACGTTCTCCTCGACCTCGTCGACGCTCTCGGAGATCTGTTCGTTCTCGTTGCGCACCGTGTTGACCGTCGAGGAGAGGCTGCCGACCTCGTTTTCGAGTTCGTCCAGCCGGTGTTCGAGTTCGTCGACGTTGCCGCCACCACCGCCGCCGCCGTCCATGTCGCCGAGCCCCTCGTCGTCGAACCCGCCGAGGTCGTCACCCTCGTCGTCGAGCCCGCCGAGCCCGCCGAGGTCGTCGTCACCGCCGCCACCGAGTCCACCGAGGTCGTCCCCACCGCCCCCCAGGTCGCCGCCGCCACCGCCGCCGAGGTCCGCGTCCGCGTTCGCGCCGTCACCAGTGTCCTCGCCGTCGCCGACGATGTCCTCGAGCATGTTCCTGATGCTCATCCCGACCAGTCCGCCCGTCAGGACGACGAGCACGAGCCCCGCCAGGTCCGGCGACTCCCACAGGGCTACCTGGAGTGTTCCGAAGACGGCACCGTTCATCGTGTCTGATGGTCGTCTCTCGGCCTCTTGAATGTACCGTCTCTCTTATCACGACTGATAACTTCCGGGTCAGTTTCACGCTATATCGGTTGGAAAAACCGACGGAGAAGCGAAAAAATCGTCTGACGGGGGAGTTTCGGGATCTGCACGGCGAGCCGGCACCAAATCTTTCACATTCGATAACAGTGTCTGCCGTCTGTCCGACGGGCACGCGGTTCACTCATAGGGATTGCTGTAACGGATCCCCGTGTCGACCGCGTCACGTCGTGCGCTCGATCCCGTATTATGGCAAGCACTATCAGAGGCGCTGGTCGGTCTCGTTGGCGCTCTTGACCACGAGGTCCCCGGTCGTCGCCTCGAGGCGCAGGGACCGCCCGTGGTCGCCGCCGACGTCCTCGCCGACGACGGGGATGTCGTGTGCCGCGAGGGTCTCCCGGACCTGTTCGGCGTTGCGGACGCCGATGCTCGACCCCGACTCCGAGAAGTCGAGCATGTCGCTCCCGCCGGCAATCTTCGCCACCATGCTCCCGGGATCGGCACCCAGCGCCCGGAGTTCGTCGACGAGGAGTTCCGTCCCCGTGTCGGCGAACTTCGCGGGTTCGCCCTCGGCCTCCTCCGCCGTGGGGAGCATCACGTGGACGAGTCCGGCGGCCCCGGTCGCCCTGTCGACGAGCGCGACGCCGATGCACGAGCCCAGACCGCTGGTCGTCAACTCCGCGCCGTCGGTCGTCACCTCGCACTCGGCGATGCCGACCTTGATCCGCTGTGGGTCGGTCTCGCCCGCCGTTCCCGTCTGGGTCCCGTCGTAGACTTTCATTGGAAGATCTCTTCGGGGTCTGCCTCTGTCTGGTCGGCACGGTCGACGAGGAGTTCGCCAAGCGCCTCGCGCAGTTGCGCTTCGTTCGGGAGCGCGAGAATCTCACACTCGACGGCGACCTCGTCGGTCCGCAGTTTCGAGTCGACGGTGAATGCGTGGCGCTGGTGCTGTCCCAGTTGTGCCGCCAGGGGGTCGAGGATGGCCTGTCCCATGTCGTGGACGAGTCGGGGCGGCGTGTGGTCGACGGACTGCTGGAGGACGTTCGCCCAGCCGTCGACGAACCCGCTGGTGAGGATGTTCCCGAGTTCCTCGATGGCGCTCTCGTGCTGGGCGGTCAGTCCGTCGCCGTCGGCCTCGACCGGCATCAGCGCCTCGGCGACCGTGACCGCCGACACCTCGTCGAACAGCACCAGCAGGTAGCCGCTGGGAACGCCAGTGAACTCGACTGCCGTCCCCACGAGGGTTTCTGTCCCGACCTGTTTGGGGACGTCCTCGATGGGACAGAACGAAATCTGTGTCACCTCCGCCTCGGTCTCGATGCCGGTCATCGCCGTCACGTTCTCGGCGGCCGTTTCGGTCCCCTGGCGGGTCATCCGGTTGAACACCTCCAGTTTCTCCATGGAGATGGCGTCCTCGGCCGCGCGGTCGGCGAGCAACTCCCCCAGGGCGTCGTAGGACGGGACCATGTAGATGTAGAAGCAGACCGACTCGCCGGGGAACTCGACTTCGCTTTTGAACACGAATATCTGGTCGTGCCCGCTCGCCGCGGGGGCCGCCGGCACCACCTCCGCGCCCGTCCGCTCGATGTACTCCGGGGGCGTGTGCTCGATAGTGGCCTCGAGGTGGTCGGCCCAGCCGTCGATGAACCCGCTCATCATGATGTTGCCGACCTCCGCGACGCTGGAACGGGCCATCGCCTCGTCGTCGGTCCCGCCCGGGACCAGTGCCTCCACGATGTCGTCGCTGCTCTCGCGGCCGAACACGAGCGCTGCGTCGCCGGTCAGTGCCCCCTCGAACCCGAACTGGACGCCGACGAACGCCTCCTCGGCCAACTCTTCGCCCGCCTCCGCCCGGTCGACCAGCGATATCTTCGTCACTTCCACGTCGGCCTCGATGCCCGTCATCTGTGCCATCGCGTCCGTGGCCGTCTGGGCACCCTCGTGGGCGAGGCGGTTGAACGTCCCCAGCGACTCGACGTCGACCTGCATCGTTAGGAGGGAACGACGTCCTGGATCGCTTCCATCACGCTGGGTTTCTGGAACGGTTTCGTGATGTACCCGTCCGCGCCGGCCTTGACCGCCTCCTTCATCTTCTCTTCTTGCCCGACGCTCGTGCACATGATCACGTTCGCGTTGGGGTTGTCAGTCTTGATCTCGTCGGTCGCCTCGATGCCGTCGCGGATCGGCATCACGATGTCCATCATCACCAGATCCGGTTCGTGTTCGTTGAACACCTCGACGGCCTCGACGCCGTTCTCCACCTCACCGACGATGTTGTGGTCCTCCTCCAGTATCTCCCGCAGGAGGTTCCGCATGAACTCCGAGTCGTCTGCGATCAGTACGTTTGCCATGCCTGCTCACTTCCAGAGTAGTCGGAAACACCAAATAAAGGTGACCCGGAAATTATCGTCGTTGATACTCCCGGCCGGCGACGACCCTCGAGTGACTACACGGCGGGGAGGAGGCCAGCCAGTGTGCGGGTCAGCCCCAGGGCGTAC
>CAZUWC010000039.1:0-10061 GCA_964623935.1 uncultured Halobacteriales archaeon | reverse complement strand
CTGCTGCGCGAACTGACGCCCGACTCGAAGAGCTTCGACATCCGGCGCCGGTGATGGACGTCGGCCTGCTGTACAGCGGCGGCACCGACTCGATCGGTCGTTTTTCGCCTACTGTCCACCCGGTCACGATTCGTTCAAGATTGTCGTTGAGTGGACCGTGACCGGGTGGATGGGAAATCGAGACCCGATGGGGAATATATCTGCTGTCTCTGCAGACGGGAGAACATGCAGACAACCTTTTGCCGGCCGCCGGCCTACGCCGGGCACTGTGACCGACAGCGAGCGAACCCCGAGACCGGACGGCGGGGCGCCCGACGACCGCCGGGAACTGCCGGCGCCGACGGCAGGCGAACAGCCGGCGAGTGTCACGGTCGGAGCCGACGGGTGCGTCCGCACGTGGAACGACGTGGCGGCGTCGCTGACAGGGTGGGCCGAGTCGGACGTCCGCGGCGAACCGCTCGGCACGCTGTTCGCCGACGGTCCCGACTGGGAGGCGGCGCTGGCGGAGGCGGCGTCGGCGGGGCACTTCGAGACGGAGTTGCGGTGTCGCCGGGCCTCTGGGTCGACGTTCCCGGCGTCGGTGACCCTGGTACCCTGCGGGCGGGACGGCGACGCGCCGTCGGCGTACACGCTGGTGGTGCGCGACGAGACGTCACGGCGACAGGTCGAGGACGAGCGCCGACTCCTGGCGTCGGTCGGCCGCGCCGTCGCACGCGCGGACTCGTTCGTCGCCGGCGTCGAGACGGCCCTCGCGGAGGTCTGTGACCACACGCAGTGGGCCTACGGGGAGGCCTGGACGCCGACCGACGACCGCGAGTCGCTAACCTTTGTCGCCAGCCACGCCGCGGACCCGTCGCTGGGGCGGTTCGTGACAGCGAGCGAGGAGACGAGGTTCGCGGCCGGCGAGGGGCTGCCCGGGCGGGTCTACGCCTCGGGGATGCCCGAGTGGACTCCGGACGTGGCCGGCGCGCGCGAGTCGGTCTTTCACCGCTCGGAACTGGCCGCCGACGTCGGCCTCCGGGCGGGGATCGCCGTCCCGGTGACGACCGGCGACCGCGTCGTGGCGGTGCTCGCGTTCTTCCTGCGCGAGCGCCGGGACGCCGACGACCGCCTGGTCGGGGTCGTGACCGACGTCGCCGCCGACCTGGGCGGGCTGATGGCACGCAAGCAGGCCACGGACGCCCTCGACCGCGAGCGCGCGCTGCTGGACCGCGTGTTCGAGACCAGCCCGGTCGGCCTCCTCGTGACAGGTGCCGACGGGACGGTCCGGCGGGCGAACCGGGAGGCAGGCGAGATCGTGGGTCGGTCGACGGAGTGGCACGTCGGCCGGCAGTTCGGGTCGGCGGGGACGTTCCGCGACGCCGACGGCGACCCGGTCCCGGACGCCGCGTTGCCGGTCGCGCGGGCCGTCGAGACCGGCGCGGCCGTCGAGGACGTCGACCTCCAGTTCGAACGCGACGACGGCGAGATACGCTGGGTCCGGGTGAGCGCGGCGCCGATCGCGGACGGCGACGACGAGCACGTGACGGTCACGCTGGAGGACGTCACCGAGCGCACGGAGCGCGAGCAGTCGCTGCGGACCTTCCGGGAGGCCGTCGAGCAGGCCGGCCACTCCATCTACGTGACCGACACTGACGGGACCATCCAGTACGTCAACCCGGCCTTCGAGGAGATGACCGGCTACGGCGCCAGGGAGGCCATCGGGCAGACGCCGAACATCCTCAACTCCGGCGAGCACGAGAAGGAGTTCTTCGCGGACCTGTGGCAGACGATCCTGGGCGGCGAGGTCTGGACGGGCGAGGTGACGAACGAACGCAAGTCCGGCGAGCAGTACGTCATCAACCAGACCATCGCGCCCATCGTCGAAAACGGCGATATCGAGCGGTTCGTCGCGGTCAACGACGAGATCACCGAGCAGAAACGCCGCGAGCGGACGCTCCGGCGCCAGCGCAACTCCCTGGAGCGCATCCAGGGGATCATCGAGAGCCTCCGCCCCATCAACCGCGAACTCGCCCGGGCCGGCACCCGGGAGGCCATCGACAGCGTGGTCACCGAGCAACTCGCGGCCTCGGACGCCTACCTGTTCGCCTGGCTGGGCGAGTACAACCGCGCGACCGGCGAGATCGTCCCCCGGGAGTGGGCCGGCGTCGAGGAGGAGTTCGTCCGCGGACTCGACCTCTCGGTCGGCGGCGACGACCTCGACCGGGGCCCCTTCGACCGGGCCGTCTCCGAGCAGGAGGTCAGCGTCCGCAAGGAGGTTCCGACCGACCCCGCCTCGGGGGCACGGCGCGAGCGGGCCATCGAGTACGGCTTCCAGTCGGTCGCGGCGGTACCGGTCGCCTACGGCGAGACGGTGCTGGGCGTGCTGGGCGTCTACTCGGCCCGCCCGGACGCCTTCGACAGGTACGAGCGGGGGCTGTTGCGCGAACTCGGCGAGCGGGTCGGCCACGCCATCAACGCCGCCGAGAACAGACAGCTCCTCCAGGCCGACACCATCGTCGAGGTGGAGTTCGAACTCGGGACCGACTCGGCCTTCGCCGCCGTCTCCGGCGACCTGGGGTGTCGCCTCTCGGTGCGGAACGTCGTCCCGACCGCCGACCTCGGACACCTCTGTCACGTCGAGATCGAGGGCGCCACCCCCGCGGCCGTCGTCGACGGGTTCGAGGGGCGGTCCGGGGTCGCCCACACCCGCGTCGTCCGCGCCCGCGGCGAGACGGGCCTCGTCGAGGTCACGGTCCGGGCCGGGCCGGTCGCGACGCTGCTCGAACACGGGGCCACGGTCCGGTCGCTGACCGCCGCCGACGGCGAGGCGACGCTGCTGGCCGAGACCGCTCCCCGGTCGGACGTGGGCGCGCTCGTCAGCGACCTCGAAGCCGCACACGAGGGGACCGTCTTCGTCGCCAAGCGCACCCACGCGCAGGACGCGGCCTCGGTGACGGCGACCAAGACCGCCATCGAGGGGGCACTGACCGACAGACAGCGGGAGGTGCTGACACTGGCCTACCACGCCGGGTTCTTCGAATCGCCCCGGGATTCGACCGGCGAGGAACTCGCCGAGGCGCTGGGCATCGCCGCCCCTACCTTCTACCAGCACGTCCGGACCGCCGTGCGGAAGGTCCTGGCGCTGCTCGTCGACGAGGAAAACCTCCGGGCACCGCCCGACCGCAACGAGTCCGTGGCACGTGCCAAATAAAGGATTCTAGTCACTATTTGACTAGGTTATCCCGTTTCTTTTCGGATTGGCAACACTATTTGACTAGTATTCCAGCCCAATACCGGGGGGCGTGTAGGTAACTCTGTCCGATGACCGACGACACCCTCAAGGCGCTCCTGCTCGCCGTCGACGACAGCGACTGCCGGGCAATCCTGCGCGCCATCGGTGAGGAAGCGAAAGCCGTCAAGGAAATCTCCGAGGAGTGTGACGTCCCGCTGTCCACGGCCTACCGGAAGATCAACCGACTCCACGAGGCGGGTCTGATCGAGGAGAAAATCCGGCTGAGCGGCTCCGGGAACCACACGAACGTCTACGAGGAGAGCTTCGACGGCGCGCTGATCACGCTCGGGGCCGACGGCGAGTTCGGCGTCGAGTTCGTCCAGGAGCGTCCCGAATCACCCGCGCCGGTCAGAGCCAGAATCGACGGCTAGCATGGCCGAGTTCAGGCTCTACTGCCGGACCTGCTCGTTCGAACACGAGGCGTCCTCCCTCGAGGAGGCGCTCCGTGTCGAACTCGACCACAAGGACCAGCACGGGAGCGCCCACGAAGTCGTCATCGAACGGTCCCGACAGCCCCGGGAGTGATACGGATTGCTGTAGCCGTTTTTCAGGTCGACCGCACGCTGTCTGGCGGTCGATCCGGCAAAGAACTACAGCAATCCGTATGAGGGCTGTCGGCTCGTTTACCCGTGGACGGTGTCCTGGCCGCGGATCATCCAGTCGAGACGCTCGCTCGGGCGCTTGTGGACGACGGTCACCGGGATGTCCACCGCCCGAATCACCTTGTCGGCGGTGCTACCCAGCAGCATCTCCTCGAGGTTGCTCCGGCCGCGCGACCCCATCACGACCATCTCGACGCCCCCCTCCTCGACGTAATCGACGATCTCCCGGTGGGTGACACCCGTCTGGACCGCGGTCACACACTCGGCGCCAGCCTCGGCTGCCAGGTCGGCCACCTCGCCCGTAATCTCCTCGGCGTACTCGCGGTACTCGGCGCGTTTCTCGTCCTGCTCGGCGGTGATCGGGACAATCTTCCCCTCGAACTCGTCGATGACGTACAGCGCGTGGACCGTCGATCCAAGGCGGGCCGCCAGCCCGACGCCCTCCTCGACTGCGTTCATCGCCTGCCTGCTGCCGTCGGTCGGGATCAGTATCGGGTCGTACATGGCTCCACTGACTCTACGAGCCGGCAGGATTAATCCTGTCTGTCAGTTCCCGTTTCACTGGGAATCCACGCGTCGGGTCCCGCTCTCACCGGACTGGGAACCGTGCGGGGATACTTTCACGTGGCCCGGCAACCCGCAGGTGCCACGGGAACCCCAGCATGCACGTACTGATCCCCTTCGATATCGTTCCGGTGAGCGAGCGCGTCCCGTTCGGGGTCGCGCCGGCCAGCGAGCGCGCCGTGCGGTACGCCCTCGACGCGTTCGGACCGCACGACGACGTCCAGGTTACGGCGGTCCACCTGGCCCGATCCGGTGACGAACTCCCCGGAACCATCGGCGCCAGCGAGATCGAGGCCATGGCCGCCGAAGGCGACGTGGACGTCGAGACGGACGTCCGGACCATCGAGGGCGCCGACTCGATGGCCGCCATCCGGGCCGGCATCCTCGACATCCTCGAGGAGACCGACGTCGACGTCGTCGTGATGGGCTACGAGGAGAAGTCGTTCGTCGACAGTGTCTTCCAGGACAGCACTGCCAACCGGGTCCTCAAATCGCACGGCGTCCCCGTCACGCTGGTGCCCTGACGGACACGGCGGTCGGCGTTACGCCGCCGACTCGGTGGGACTACAGACCAGAACCGGGCGGTTTGCGTTCAGGATCACCTCCTGTGTGACGCTCCCGAAGACGGCCTTGCCCGCCGGGGACCGCTTCCGCCCGGCCAGACAGACGAGATCGGCGTCCTCTTGGTCGGCGATGCGCAGAATCTCCGCGGCGGGGTCGCCGCTCGATTCTGCCAGCGTCACCGCCACGCCCGCGTCCTCGAGATACTCCCTGGCCCGCCGGACGGACGCGACCTGGTGGACCGACGCACCCGTCGGGTTCTCTGTGAAGTCGTGGAGCAACGTCACGTGAACCGTCTCGGCGGCGTTCGGCAGGTCGGCGACCGTCTCCGCCTGGGCGAGGGCCCGCTCCTCGCTGTTGTCGATACCGAGAATCACTTCGTACATGTGCTGAACTACCCCCTGTGGCGGAAAACCCGTTCCGACGGCTCCAACCCCGCTGGGAACCGCCCCGCACGTTTATATCCGACAGCCGCCACACCCCGACGACTCCCCTCGCGCACCGTCCGGTCACGAGACTCCGGTACTGGGACCCCGGCCGATCGGGACGGTCGGTCCCTACCCCAGCGGTCGGAACCACACCGCGGCCACCAGCACCGCGAGGAAGAGATACGACCCCCGGATCAGGAGCATCGTCGCGGTCTCGGGGTCGGCCCGCCAGGCGAACGCGGCGACGGCACCGAACGCCACCGTCGCCAGCCCGGCGGTGGGCGGAATCCCCGGGAGCGCGAGCGCGAGTGCGACCACGGTGACCATCCCGGCGACCATCAGCCCGAAGGCCGTCGTCCGGGCGCGCGCCGGGCCGAGCGCGACCGCCACGGTCCGCTTCTCGATGGAGCGGTCGTACTCGTAGTCCTGGGCGTCGTCGATCACCTTGATGCCCGAGAGGATTGTGACGAACACGGCCGCCAGCGCGACCACGGTCGGGCCGAGCGCCGTCACCTGGACGTAGTACCCGCCCAGCAGGGCGAACCCGATGCCGAGCGGGTACCCCGCAGTCGCGCCGACGGGGTTGGTGTCCAGCTGTGGCGCGTGGTTCATCGCGATGAGCCACCCCGGCAGCGTCAGCAGGCCAGCCCACACGTCCACGAGGGCCACGATGGCGGCCACGCAGGCGAAGAAGGCCACCGAGGCTCCGGCGAGGGCGAGCCCGCAGCCCCGCGCCGAGAGGGGGTGGTCGTCGTCCTCGCCGCGGACGTGGAAGTCGACGTAGCCGTCGGTGACGTGGGCGGTGTAGAGCGCGAAGAAGGCCGCGCCCGAGTGGAGGACGGCGAGGGGAACCGAGACCAGTCCCCCGAGAACGGCCCCGAACCAGGAGGTGGCCAGCACCGGCAGCATGAACACGGGGTGGACCTGGGAGGCGAGCGCGCGGACGGCCCCCGCCGGCCCCGGGTCGTGACGGGCGAGTGCCATGCATATTCACTCGACGGGCAGGGAGAAAAAAGCGAGGGGGAAACGATTCCGGGGCTCCCGCGGGGTCACTGCCAGCGCGACTGGTCGAAGACGACCGCCGAGACCCGCGAGGCGAGGTCGCGGGCCGCCCGTTCGGTGGGCGCGTGAAGGTTCCCGGAGACGGGGCCGGCCTCGCCGCCGACGCCCTCGCTCTCCGAGAGGGGATCGGCCGCCAGCCCGCCGTCCCCGGCGGTCGGGTAGGGGCGGGACTCACGGACGCGCCGGCGCAGGCCGGCCAGGGCGTCGGGTGCGAGTTCGGTGCCGAGGTGGCCGAGGTCGTACCGGACGATGAACCCGCGGCGGGCGTCGCGGACGGCGACGACGGGCTGGCCGCGGTCGGCACACTCCCGCCAGAGGGTGCGCCGCTGTTCGGGTTTCCCGTAGACTGGTACGTGGTGGGGGGACAGTTGGTCCATGTCTCACGTTCGGCCCCCGCCCATATCGGCCTGTCGGACCACGGGTGCAGGGGGGCTGTCGCTGTCCCTGGGTTGAGGATGTTCGAGCCGGGTCGAGAGTGCTCACGACCGTCTCAGCTGACAGCACAGCAGGGGGTTTCATTAGACGACAGCGATAACCCCGGGGGAAGAGGGAACTCGACCGGACCGATGGAAGCCGGGACCACCGAACTGGAGGCGGTACTCGAAAGCCTCGGCGACGTCGCGTTCACCGTCGACGGGACAGGGCGATACGACCTCGTGACCGACGCCCTGGCGGCCCTCCACGACGCAGCGCCCGAGGATCTGGTCGGCGAGGAGAGCGCCGTCGCCGAGCGACTCCGCGAGGACGAGGAGCGCTGGACAGCGTTCCGTGAACTGGTCGCGGGCGAACGCGAGGAGATGCGCCTCGAGATGGAGTTCGACCGTCCCGGCGGCGGGCGGATGACCGTCGACATCCAGTTGAGCAGACACGCCGTCGACGGCGAGTTCGACTCCGTCGTGGTCGTCGGCCGGGACGTCACCGAGGACGAGCGACGCCGGACCGCGCTGGAGGCGCTCCACGGCGTCGCCACGACGATCCAGACCGAGGATACAGTCGAGGCTGTCTGTGAACGGACGGTCGCCGCGGCCGAGGACGTCCTCGAGTTCACCACGTGTGCGGTGCTGATCCGGGAAGAGGAGTGGCTGGTGCCATACGCCACCTCGGCCGACACGGCCGAAGACGGGACCCGGCCGATGCGCGTCGACGAGGGCGGCGCGGGCCGGACCTACCGGACCGGCACCACACAGGTCGCCGAGGACTTCGACGCGGACCCGGACGCCGACCCCGCGAAGGAGTCCTACCGGTCGGGCCTGAGCATCCCCGTCGGCGACCACGGCGTCTTTCAGGCCGTCAGCACGGCACACGGCGCCTTCGACGAGACGGACGTCGAACTGGCGGAACTGCTGGTCAGCCACGCCGCGAGCGCGCTCGACCGCATCGAACGCGAACGGGACCTGCTGATCTACGAGTCCATCGTCGAGGCGGTCGACGAAGCGGTCTACGTCATCGACGGGGACCAGCGAATGGAGTTCGTCAATCAGAGTTACGTCGACATGAAGGGCGTCGACCGGTCGGAGGTGCTCGGCACGTCCATCTTCCAGTGGGCCAACGACGACGATGTCGACCACATCACCGAACAGGTCGAGGAACTCGAGCAGGGCGAACGCGACGTGGTCACGGTGGACTACGACTTCCAGACGGTCGACGGCGAGACGATTCCCGTCGAACTCCGGATCTCGATGCTGACGTTCCCCGACGGCGAGAGCGGCCGCGTCGGCATCTTCCGTGACATCTCCGAGCGGAAGCGCTACGAGCAACGTCTCGAAGAGCGGGCCGAGCAACTGGCAATTCTGAACCGCATCGTCCGCCACGACATCAGCAACGACATGACCGTCGTCCTGGAGATGACCAAGTTCGTCCAGGAGCGCCTCGCGGACGAACAGCTGGCCTCCTCTCTCGACACCGTGGTGGAATCGACCAGACACACCATCGAACTGACCCGCACCGCACGCGATCTGATGGAGACGATGCTCGCCCAGGACCGCGAGCCGGAGCCGGTCTCCCTCGCCCCGGTCCTGGAGGCCGAACTCTCGGATCTCAGAGCCAGTACCGACGCCGAGGTCCGCCTCGACGGACAACTCCCGCAGGGCAGAGTGCTGGCGGACGACCTGCTGGCCTCTGTGTTCCGGAACATCCTGACCAACGCCGTCCGCCACAACAACGCCCCGGACCCGGAAGTGGTCGTCTCGACCGAGATCAGCGACGGGTCCGTCCGGGTACAGGTCGCCGACAACGGTCCCGGCATTCCCGACCACCGCAAGGAAGAAATCTTCGGGAAGGGCGAGGCCGGCCTCGAGAGCGAGGGGACCGGGATCGGCCTGTACCTGGTCCGGACGCTGGTCGAGGGCTACGGCGGCAGCGTCCGCGTCGAGGACCGCGAGGGCGGGGGGTCCGTCTTCGTGGTCGAACTGGAACTGGCACCGCCGGGGGACTGATCCCGGCGTCCCCACCTGACTGCGGTCACCGGACGGCCTGCGTGGCCTCGGCCATGACCTCCAGGGCTTCCTTCAGCGTCTCGACGTCCACCGCGTAGGAGATGCGCGCGTAGCCCGCCCCGGCGTCGCCGAACGCGTCTCCAGGAACGACGACGACGCCGCGGTCGATGACCTCGTCGACCCAGCCCTCGGGCACCTCGGGCATCGCGTAGAAGGCCCCCTCCGGGGTGGGACACCGCAGGCCGATGTCCGCGAGGCCGTCCAGCAGGACGTCCCGGCGCTCCTCGAAGGCGGCGACCATCTCCTCGACGGCGTCCTGGGGACCCGACAGCGCCGCCTCGGCGGCGTGCTGGGAGGGGGCCGCCGCGCAGGCCTGGGCGTACTGGTGGACCCGCAACATCCGTTCGATCCGCTCGTGGCTGGCACTCACCCAGCCGAGCCGCCAGCCCGTCATCGAGTAGGTCTTCGAGCAGGCGCCCACGACGGCCACGTTGTCGCTGGTGGCGAACTCGGCCGGCGAGCGGTGCTCGCCCTCGAAGACGATGTGTTCGTAGACCTCGTCGCTGAGACAGAGCACGCCGTGTTCGTCGGCGATGCGGGCGAACTCGCGCATGTCGTCCGGCGACTGGACCGCGCCTGTCGGGTTGGCGGGGCTGTTGACGACGAACGCCGCCGTCTCGTCGGTGATGGCCGCCTCGACGGCCGCCGGGGACAGCGTGAGGTCCTCCCGGAGTGCGACTGGTCGGGGCGTCCCCCCCGCAAGCCTGGTCAGCGCGTCGTAGGAGACGAAGCCCGGGTCGGGGATGACCACCTCCTGGCCGATATCACCGGACTGCGTCCGGTTGCCCGCGGGACCGTGTCCCGCGCAGTCGACGTGGGCCTCCAGGGCGATATGGAGGGCCTCGCTGCCACCGGCGGTGGCGATGACGTTCTCGGGGTCGACGTCGAGGGTCGAATCGCGTGCGTACTTGTCGGCGATGGCCTCGCGCAGCGACCGGGTGCCCTTGTTGGAGGTGTAGGCGTCACCCTCCCCCGCGGCGATGGCCTCGCGGGCGGCCTCGCGGGCGTGCTCGGGCGTCGGGAAATCGGGCTGGCCGAGCCCGAGGTTGATGGCGTCCTCGCCGGCCGCCTCGAA
>CAZUWC010000038.1:0-10146 GCA_964623935.1 uncultured Halobacteriales archaeon | reverse complement strand
CGAATGCTCGAACGGTGAGCGGGAGACCGAACGAAGTGAGGTCTCCGAATGCTCGCGCGGCGAACACAGTGAGCCGCAAGAGCGAAGCGAACCGTGAGAGCAACGCGAGCCGAGTAGCGCAGTCGAGCAACGCCCTTTTGCTCGCGGCCTGGATAGACCGGCTATGGTCGAGGAAAAACTGGCCGCGGCGCGGGCGGACCTCGCCGACCGCGAGGGTGTGCTGGTGGCCTTCTCGGGCGGGGTCGACTCGAGCGTCGTCGCCGCCATCGCCCACGACGCGCTGGGCGAGGACGCCGTCGCCTGCACCGCCAGGAGCGAGACCCTCCCCGCCGAGGAACTCGCGGACGCCCGCCGGGTCGCCGACGAGATCGGCATCCGTCATGAGATCGTGGAGTTCTCCGAACTCGACAGCGACGCGTTCGTCCAGAACGACGACGAACGGTGCTACCACTGCCGGTCGATGCGCCTCTCGGCGATGTTCGACCGCGCGGCCGACCTCGATATTCCAGTCGTCTGTGACGGCACGAACGCCTCCGACCCCGGCGAGGGTCACCGGCCGGGACTGCAGGCCGTCGACGAACTCGACGCCTACTCGCCGCTGCTCGAACACGACATAACCAAGGAGGAGGTCCGGGAGATCGCCCGCCGCTACGACCTCTCGGTCGCGGACAAACCGTCGATGGCCTGTCTCTCCTCGCGGATTCCCACGGGACTTGAAGTGACCGAGGAACGGCTCACCCGCGTCGAGAAGGCCGAACGGCTGTTGCGGACCTGGGGGTTCGAGCAGTTCCGCGTGCGCGACCACGACGGCCTCGCGCGCATCGAGGTCGGCGAGGACGAACTCGCCGTGGCCCTGGACCCCGACTTCGTCCGCGCGGCCCGCGACCACATCGCCGACCTCGGGTTCGACCACGTGACCCTCGATCTGCACGGCTACCGGACCGGGAGCGTCAGCCCCGCCGGCGAGGAGTCCGCGAGCGACGACGCCCTCGACGCCGATTCGCCGGCCGGCAGCCCCCTCGACGCCGAGTACCCGACCGACTGACACCACCAATACGCCGCGCCGTGTGGAGCGCGAACGGTCAGTCCGAGACTGACTGCGAGACCGGCTGGACCGGTTCGGAGGCGTACTCTTCGTCCGTGGGACGTGCCGGCGTCCAGGTCAGGTCCTCCTCGTAGCGGAGTGCCCGGTGATCGTCGGTCGGGTCGACGACGGTCAGCGAGAGCCAGCCGTTGTCCAGCAGGTCGGTGAGGTGGTCGTGGCGACCCAGGACGTCGGTCACGCGGTCGACCGGCGCGTGGATCACCGCCGAGAGCCGCAGGGGCTGGTGGTAGGGTTCCTCGTCGGCGGCCAGCAACGACTGGAGGGGCAGGCCGGTCATCAGGTCGCCGGCGTTGCCCTGGTAGACGCCGACGTTGCCCACCGGGTTCTGGGTGACCTTCGAGCCGCTGCCGTAGACGGCGTTGTCGACGGTCGCGAAGTAGTACTGGGTGTTGATCCACTGCGTGACGACCATCGGACCAACCATGATGCCCTCCAGCGCGTCGCCGTCCGGGTCGGTCGACCAGTCGTAGGAGTGGAGGAACGACCGCCCGTCCAGGTTCAGGTCCGCCGTGAGGGCCCGCGGGCCGATGACGAAGGCCGCGTTGCCGGCCAGCCCCCACTCCGGGCGGGTCTCCGCCCAGTCCGCGGCGCGCCGTTGCGTCTCGCGGACGCCGGTCGCCGGGTCGGCTCCCATCGCCTCGGCGCGCTCGGCCGCCGCGCCGGCACGTGCGGTCGCGAGGTCCGCCCGCAGTGACTCGATGTCCTCCCGGTGGCTCTCCGGCACGTCCCCGGTGAACAGCGTCACCTCGTCGGTCGTCGTGTTGTGCTGGCCGGGCACGAAGACGGTGTCGGCAGGAACCTCGATCCCGCGGTCGCGGAGGCGGTCCCTGACCGTCTCGTCGTTGCAGATACTCGCGAGCACGCGGGCGTTCGGGCCGCCGGGGTTGCCCGCGCAGGCGCCACAGTCCAGACTCGAGTCGAACGGGTTGTTCGCCGTCTGGCCCCCGTGGCCGGCGAAGACGACGACGCGGGCGAACTCCTCCCACCCCATCATCTCGAAGGCGGCCGCGGCGTACTCGACTTTCTCCTCGGCGGTCAGCCCCAGCGGGAGGGCCGCGTCCCGGGAGGGGTCGCGGTCGACCGACGGGGCACAGAACTCGTGGACGCCCGGGACCCGGTCGTCGAGCCCGGCGACGAAGTCGTACACGCGGGCCGGCAGGAGCGTCCGTGCCGCCAGCGTGAGGCCGTAACCCGCCCCGGCGCTCTCGACGAAACTGAACGCGGTCGCGGCGTTCGAGGTGAGCGACTCGATCAGGTCCGCCCCTGCCCCCCGGGTGCGCGACCAGCGGTCGTACCGGTCCTGCTGGTGGTCGTGGTCGCCGTCGGGCCGGTCCTCGATGCGGTGCTGTGCGTCCAGAATGGGGGGGCAGGCGTCGACAGTCACCGACGAGTCGTAGCCCGCGTAGCGCATCGGGATCCCGAAGAAGCCGGCGAAGCCGTGGGTCTCGTAGGGGCCCGCCGCCTCGATGTGGCGGCGGATGATCTCCGAGCGCGTGTCGATACAGAAGACCAGTTGCGCGTCGGGGCGCCCGTCGGCGTCCTCGCCGTTCCCGGTATCCGCCCCGGCCAGCGACGCGCTCGCGTCGGTCAGCGGATCGACCAACGCCTCCCTGTAGGTCGCCTCCCACGCGGTCAGCCAGACGTGGGCCAGCGGCACGTCCGCCGGTTCCCCGTCCCCGGTTCCGCCATCGGCGCCGCCAGCGTCGCCCCTGGCGTCTCCCCCGGCGGCCGGATCGATGGGTGCACCGAACTGGTCGGCCAGCGCCAGGCGGACGGCCAGGTACCCGCTCAGGGTGATCGGGTACGCCGACTGCCAGTCGCCGTCGTCGTCGATCCGCTGCTTGATGAACCCCGTCCAACCGGGGAGTGCGGTCAGGTGGGCCTCGAAGATGGTCTCCCAGCGGTCCTCCGGGTGGTCGGCGAGGAGTTCCCGGATGGCCGCGAGGGGGTCCTCGGGCAGGTCGGCGACCGCGTCCGGATCGGGCACCTCGCGGTCGTGCCGGGCCACCGTCCGGAAGGCGGCGTAGAAGCCCTGCTCGCGGTTCGGCATCGACCAGTGTGCCCGTCCCTGGTCCAGGAACGCCCCCAGCCACTTCGTCAGGACGGCGTCGACCCGCTCCTGGGGCGTCTCGCTCGCCTCTCCAGTCGAATCTTCCGTCTCCATCCGTTCTAGCAGCGTCTCGGGGTCCGCGGTGTACCCGTGCTCGGCCAGCTCCGCTTGCAGAATCTCGGGGTCGATCCGGCCGTCCTCCCAGGCACGGCGGAACGTCCCGGCGCCCGGATAGGGGGACCCGTCGAACAGTTCGGCCCCCCGTTCGACCGCTTCGCTGAAGGGTTGGTCCTCGAACCCGGCGAGGGGGTTGGCCGTCACGAACGAGTGGAGCGGCCAGGCCGGGCCGACGCTCTCGGCTGCGCGCTCGATGTATTCTGTCGTGTCAGTACTCATTGTACTTCTCCGGGGCGGTCAGGACGGTTCCGGTCGGTGGCTGTGTCGCGTTCACGAGCGCCACGTAGAGGCGCTGGCTGTACCGGTAGGCGCCACGTTCGATGGCGACGTAGGCGATGACGAACGCCGCGGCGACGACGCCGTGGACGACCGTCAGTTCCGCCGGCGCGGTGACGACGGGCAGTCCCCCCATGAGCGCCGAGACGGCGTTGTAGACCACCGCGTAGAGGGCGACTGCGGGCAGGAAGAGGGCCACCACCGCACCGTAGCGAAGCGTCGCGGGGAGCGAGGCATGCCGGAGCGCGCCCTGTGTCGCGCGCAGTGTGGTCAACACGACGAACAATGTCAGCAGGAGGCCGCTGTCGAGCGTGGTCCCCTTGCCGGTGAGTACGGCGAAGATGGCGCCGCCGGCGAGGGCGGCCAGGAGAGTCACGGCCCCGCCGACGACGCCGGTCGATCCCTCCGAGTCCGTCCCGGCGGGACTCGTGTGCTCGATACGGCCTCCCGAGGAGAGGAACAGGGACGCCTTGTAGCAGCCGTGCAGGACGAGGTGGGTGATGGCGGCGGCGAAGAACCCGAGGCCGGCCTGCATGATCATGAAGCCCATCTGGCCGACCGTGGAAGCGCCCAGCTGGCCCTTGATGTCCGCCTGAACGGATTTGAGGAGTTTCCCGCCGAGGGCGCTGGCCGCGCCGACGACCACGACCCCGAGCAGGACGGCAGGCTCGGCAGTGACGACGGGGGCAAAGCGCACCAGCAGGATGCCCCCGGCGTTGACGAACCCGGCGTGCATCAGTGCCGAGGCCGGCGTCGGCGCGGTCATCGAGGCCAGCAGCCACGTGTGGAAGGGGATCAGTGCCGACTGGATCGTGGCCGCGAGGACCAACGCCACGGCTGCGAGTACCAGGACCGTCCCCGGGATGGCGTCGGCGGCCGCGATGCCCGAAACCGTCGTCTCGCCGGTCGCCCACCACAGCGAGAGCAGGGCGGCGACCAGCAGGGCGGTCCCGGCCAGGAAGTACCGCCGGGCCAGCGCCGCCGCGGCCCGTGCCTGTGCCCAGCCGTCGACGTGACCGATCAGGTCCGCCATCACGAGCCCCATGGCCAGCCACGCGAACGCGAACAGCGCGACGTGGTCGGCCGCGACCAGGACCATCACGACGACCGTGAACGCGAACACCCGCGTGAAGAAGCGACCGACGTGCTTGCTCCCGGCCATGTAGCGCCGCGAGTAGCTGTGGACGACGCCGCTAAAGAAGGTGATCGCCACCCACATCACGACGGTCAGTCCGTCGACGGCGAACACTCCCGGCAGCCGCCAGGTCGCGCCGGTCTGGAGTCGGGCGGCGAGGACACCGAGGCTCGCGACCCACAGCAGCCACGCGAGTCGCGTCAGCACCGCGGGCGTCCGTGGCGAATCCGCCGTATTCCGAAGCTCTCCCACCGTCTTCGTCGTGCCGTGTCCTGACATCGTTCGGTCCCGGACGGCCGGCCGCTCGGCGGGTGGCCGCTCGCGTGGCCCGCCGGACGGCTGAATCGACCGTCCTCTCCGCCATCTACGAACGTTACGTGTATTAAATCTTTTTCTACGACCGAATCGTTCTCGAAACGTGTATTATAGAACATTACGTTCTGGGCGTGCTGGACGGCCACCCGGGGCGGTGGAGACCGGAATCGGTCGCCCCGGGGACGAGGTCGGGACCGGCAACACTTACGGTGCTCACCCGGCGTGGTAGCGTATGCAACAGATCGAGGGGACGATTCTCGCCGGCGAGTCCTTCGAGCCGACGGCGGGCCGGGTCGTCGTCGAAGACGGCCGGATCGCGGCAGTCGAGCGGACCGACACGGACTCGAGTGACATCGTGGTCCCGGCGTTCGTCAACGCCCACACGCACGTCGGGGACTCTGTCGCCAAGGAGGCGGCGGTCGGGCTGTCGCTGGAGGAAGCGGTGGCGCCGCCCGACAGCGTGAAACACCGGCGCCTGGCGGCCGCCGACCGGGCCGACCTGGTCGCCGAAATGGGCCGCACGCTCCGGTTCATGGAGCGGACGGGCACGGCAGCGTTCCTGGATTTCCGCGAGTCCGGCGAGGCGGGCGCCCGGGCGCTCGGGGAGGCCGCAAGCGAGACAGCCATCGACCCGTTCATCTTCGGCAGCGGGGACGCGTCCGTGCTCGCGGTCGCCGACGGGTACGGGGCCAGCGGCGCGAACGACGACGACTTCACCGACGAGCGCGCGGCCGCCCGGGAGGCGGGCGTACCCTTCGCGATCCACGCCGGCGAGCCGGACGCCACGGACATCCACCCGGCACTCGACCTGGAGCCGGACCTGCTGGTCCACATGGTACACGCCGAGTCCGAGCACCTGGAGCGGGTCGCCGAACAGTCCGTCCCCGTCGCGGTGTGTCCGCGCGCGAACCGCGTCCTCGGGGTCGGCCGGCCGCCGGTCCGGGACCTGCTGGATCACACGACCGTGGCGCTGGGGACGGACAACGTCATGCTGAATCCGCCGTCGATGTTCCGCGAGATGGCCTACACGGCCAAGCACTTCGACGTGACCGCACGCGAGACACTCCGGATGGCGACGGCCGCCGGGGCCGAGGCCGTCGGACTCGACTGTGGGGTCGTCGAACCCGGCCGCGAGGCGGCACTGCTGGTCCTGGACGGCGAGTCGGACAACCTGGCGGCGACCGTCGACCCGGTGCGGGCCGTCGTGCGACGCGCGACGCCGCTGGACGTGAAGCGCGTGGTGCTCTGAGAGTCGCGCGCTCAGTCGGGTGCGAACTCGCCGAACGGCGTCGACTCGTTGCTCCGGACGAGCACCTCGTCGGCGACCGTCAGCCCCATGTCGAGTAGCTCCTGTGCCACCGGCGTGATGTCACTGTCGGTCTCCCCGACGGCAGTCACGAGCAGGTTCTGCTCGCCGGTGACCAGTTCCTGGACCGAGACGACGCCGTCGATGGCCAGTATCTCCGGCACGAGGTCGCCCCGCTCGGGGATCGAGGCGGTACAGAACAGCATCATCCGGAGCGGGTACCCGGACTTCTGGTAGTCGACGTGGGCGCTGTACCCCCTGATGACGCCCTCCGCTTCGAGGCGCTGGATGCGCTTGCGGACCGTGCTGCCCGAGAGACCGGTTCGCTCCGCGATGTCACCCGACGATATGTTCCGGGCGTCCTCCTGGAGGGCGTGGAGGATCGCCCGGTCGACGTCGTCGACGGATTCCTCGACCATACGCCCGATTGTTCCATCGCCGACAAAGAACTTCGCCCCGACAGGGTCACGGACCCTCCTGTCGCAGTCCGTCGCCGACGTCGTCGAGGGTCAGTCCCAGCAACAGGCCGTCCCCGCCCTCGAAGTGCCCGTCGAGGCGGTCGAGGGGTTCGAAGCCGTGGTCGGCGTAGAACGCCCGGGCACGCTCGTCGTCGGCCAGAACGGTCACCCGGAGCTGGTCGTACCCCTCGGCCCGGAGGTGCTCGCAGGTCCCCGCCAGCAACCGGGAGCCGTGGCCCTCCCGCTGGCGGTCCGGGTCGACAGCCAGTTCCGGGACGTACGCGACACGCTCGCCGTCGGTGACGACCACCGCGTAGCCTGCGGGACCGCCGTCGTCGACGACGTAGACGGGGAGCGGTCCCTCGATAGCGGCCCCGAGCAGTTCGGGCCAGGGTTCGGCCAGCGCCCGCTCCTGGATGGTCCGGAGACGCGGCAGGTCGGCGGGGTCGGCCTCGCGGATCATACAGTGAGCCCGAGCGCGAGCGCGAGGCCGGCGCCGACGAGCGCGGCGACCAGCGTCGCGACGAAGTTGACGCCCTGGTTGCCGAACAGCCGCCCCTCGACTGTCGCGCCGAGGAGGCTGTCGACGGTCATCCCGACGAGACCTGCGGCGACGATGACACCTGCACCGGCGGGGTCGACGCTCCCGAACCACGCGAGCGCGATGGCGGCGACGACGAGCGCGCCCGCGAACCCGGCGAGTTCGCCCTGCCAGGTCACCGCGCCGTCGGTGCCGGGGTCGACCACTTCGAGGGACGTGATCAGCCGCGGGTGGTCGAAGAGGCCGCCGAGTTCGCTGGAGAGGGTGTCCGCGAGCGCCGCGCTGACCGCCCCGGCGAAGGCGAACAGGAACGCCTGGGGGCCCATGCCCAGGCCGGGGCTCGCGGCCGCGCCGAGTACCGCCAGCAGCGCGACCAGCGAGTTCGCCAGGACGTTGCCCGTACCGCGTGCGCCCTCGTTCTCCTCGGCGATGCCGCGTGCGCGCTTGTCCTCGTAGCGGTACTTCGCGGCCAGCCCGCCGATGCCGAAGAAGGCGAGCAACATCGCGAACCACCCGTAGTCACCGAGCACGATGGTCAGCAGACCGAGCAGGATGCCGGTCACCATCCCCGCGATGGAGGCGGTCTCCAGGGCGTAGGAGACGTACCCGAGCGCGACGGTCACCGCGAGGGCGACGGCGATGCGTGTCGTCGTGATCGCGACCGGGAGCGTGGCGAACAGCCACAGCAGGATGGCGACGACTGCCATCACGAGCGGGTCGTCGCGCCGGAAGAGCACCTCGCGCAGCAGTGCCCCCAGCAGGGCGCCGCCCGCGGCGAGGAAGGCCACCACCGGGAGTGGGACCGTCACCCCCAGTGCCCACGTGGCGAGGAGTTGGCCGGCGCTCGCGGCGAGGAAGCCGCCCGCCACGAACCCCGCGGTGACGAGCACGCGCTCGCCACCCTGCTGCCGGACGAGCTGACCCCCGAGGTTGCCGTAGGCGACCAGGAGCACCGTCGCGACGTAGACGTAGCCGGGCATCCCGAACGCCACGGTGAGAATCGAGAGGCCGGCAGCCGCCAGGGCAAAGCCCGCCAGCCCGTAGAGTTTGCCGTCCCTGCGGTCCCCGGGACGGGCGAACAACTCGAAGGCGCGGCTGTCCGGGTCGACGGTGAGCGCCGCCGCCGCGACGGCGAGGAACGGACCCGCAGCGGCCACCGTCGCGTAGGCCGGTTCCTGGACGCCCCCGAGCGTCGGGACTGCCAGCGCGACCGTCCCGACCAGCGCGAACGCCGCCGCGCGCCGGACCCTGTCTGTCACTACTCGGCGGCTAACGCCGCGTCTCCTTATACTGTTCGTTGTCCGCGGCAGCGGGCCGGCCACACCGAACCCGTTTTGTCGTCGCTCCGAGAACCGCGTGGCGTGGGACTGTACGACACCTACCTCGCCGTCCGCCTCCGGGCCAGCGACGCCGACCTCCCGGAGACCGTCGCGGTCGTCATCACCGAGCGGGACCTGCTCGACGGTGGCTACGGCACGCTGTCGGACGTCCTGTCCTGGGCCTTCGAGTTCGACGCCGACCGCGTGGTCGTGTACGTCAGCGTCCTCGACGAGGAGGCCGTCCCCTCGCTGCGGTCCGACCTCGCAACGCTCGATGCCCCCCGAAAGCTCGCGGTCCGCGGGCCCGACGACCACGAGCGCGCCGACACCCCGGTCCAGGTGAGCATCGGCCTCGGCGGCAAATCGGAGTTCGCGGCCGCCGTGCGCGCCATCGCGGAGGACGTCGCCGCCGACGAGATCGACCCCGACGAGATCGCCGAGGCCGACATCGAGGACCGCCTCGTGTTCCCCGCGGACCCGGACCTCGTCATCAAGACCGGCGCCGAACGCCTCTCGGATTTCATGATCTGGCAGTCCGTCTACTCGGAACTGTACTTCACCGACGTCAACTGGCAGAACTTCCGTCGCCGGGACTACCTGCGCGCGCTCCGTGACTACCAGCAACGACAGCGCCGGTTCGGCCAATAAAACCCTCACTTCGTTCGGGTTTTCTCTACGCAAACCCGCTTGCTACGCTCGACTGCTCTCGCTCGCGACTGCCGGTCGCTGCGCGACCGACAGCCGTCTCAGGGCGCGTACGTTCCTTCCAACTGGGTCGCCGCCAGCACCTCCCCCTGCATCGCCTCCCCCACCTCGCGCTTTGTCGCCGAGTCCGGCAGGTCCAGCGTCCTCCCGACGGCGTACAGTTTGAACCGGTAGGTGTGTTCCCCGTCGGGCGGCGCCGGGCCGCCGTAGCCCCGCTCGTCGAAGTCGGTGACCCCCTCGACGGCTTCGTCGGATTCCCATCCCTCCGGAATCTCCGCCCGCGAGGGCGGGACGTTCCAGACCAGCCAGTGGAGCCACACCTTCCCCGCCGGCTCGACCGCGTCTGGGTCGTCCATCACGAGGGTCAGCGACTCCGTCGCGTCGGGAACGCCCCCAATCGACAGCGGCGGATTGACGTTCTCCTCGCGGAAGCCGTACTTGCGCGGGATTTCGCCGCCGTCCTCGAAGGCCGGGCTGGTCAGCTGCAGGTCCCCCCGCCCGGCGACGTCCCCCACCGCCGGGTTCTCTTCGGGTGTCGGGGTTCCGTCGTCGTCTCCACCGCCTCCGCCGCCACCGTACCCACCGCCACCACCGTCGTCGCTGTCGTCTCCACCGCCGCCCCCACCGTCGCCGTCGCTGCCACAGCCCGCGAGCGCGACGGCGGCGGCCGCCACGAGCATCCGGCGGGTCCACGCCGTCATCGTCGTCCCTCCCGGAACCGCCGCCACGTCTCGCGTACCTGGTCCACGAACGAGTCCG
>CAZUWC010000037.1:0-10194 GCA_964623935.1 uncultured Halobacteriales archaeon | reverse complement strand
GAGACGGTCCTGCTCACTCCGCTGTGCTCCGTTGCGCGGGCTGCGACTCCTCTCGTTCAAATCTCCGCTGGCGATACAGCAGCCGGGTGCGAGCGCGACAGCACGCGCTCGCGGGGAGTGCCTGCAGAAACGCCGAGGGTGAGATTTGAACTCACGAGTCCTCTCGGACACCTGCTCTCGAGGCAGGCGCCTTGGCCAGGCTAGGCTACCTCGGCCCGTCCGGTGGTTCCCCCGCGCTGTTGTTAGCCGTTTCGATTCCCGTGTTCTCGCGTCGATGTCGCCACCAGCAGTGAGCCCTCGTCGGGTCACTCGTCGGGCAGGACTTTCCCGGGATTCATGATCCCGTTGGGATCGATCGAATCCTTGATCGTGCCCATCAGGTCGACGGCGTTGCCGTGCTCGGCACGCATGAACTTCCGCTTGCCGACGCCGACACCGTGTTCGCCGGTGGCCGTCCCGCCGAGTTCCAGGGTCCGCTCGATGACCCGATCGTTGAATTCGTGGGCGCGCTCCATCGCGGCGTCGTCGTCGGGCTCGACCAGTGGCGTGAAGTGGAGGTTCCCGTCGCCGGCGTGGCCGACACACGGCACCACCAGGTCCAGTTCCTCCCGGAGGGTGACAATCGTCTCGACGATCTCGGGATACTGCGAGATGGGGACGACGATATCGCCCAGCAGCGCGGTCTCCATGTCCGCGTCGTAGGCACGGTAGGCGGGAAGGGCATCCCGGCGGGCCTGCCAGATCCGGTCCATCTCGCTCTCGTCGGCGGCCTCCCAGCCCGAGGCGTCGTTGTCCTCGCAGATGTCGCGGGCGAATTCGACGTCCTCGTCGATGCCAGAGGTGTTGGCGTGGAACTCCAGGATCAGCGTCGGCTCCTCGCGCAGCGACACCGATTCCCGGTAGGCGTTGATCATCTCGACGGTGAGGACATCGAGATACTCCACCGCCGCGGGTTCGAGTCCGAACCCGATCATCTCCGAGACGGCGCTCGTGGCTGCCACGTCCGAGGGGAAGGTGACCAGCGCCGCGCGCTTGTGCTCGGGGATGCCCGTCAGGCCGATCGTCGCCTCGGTGACGACACCCAGCGTCCCCTCGCTGCCGACGAAGAGGTCCTTGAGGCTGTAGCCCGAGGAGGTCTTGACGACGCCGCGGCCACACCGGATCACTTCGCCATCTGGGAGGACCACTTCGAGTTGTCGGACGTGGTCGCGCGTCTCGCCGTACTTGACGGCGTTGAACCCGCTGGCGTTGTTGGCGATCATCCCCCCGATGGTCGCGACGTCACCACTGGAGATGCCCGGTGGAAAGCGCAGACCGTACCCCCCGAGGTGGTCGTTGAGGTCGTCGTAGACGATGCCGGGGCCGACCGTCGCCTGCAGGTCGGCGGGGCTGACCGAGACGTCGTCCATCTCGAAGGTGTTCAACACGATGCCACCCGCGGCGGGGATGGAGTTGCCCTCCAGGCTGGACCCGCCCGACCAGGGCGTCACCGGCACGCCACGCTCGTTTGCGGCCGCGAGCACTGCCGAAACTTCCTCGGTGGTGTGTGGCCAGACGACCGCATCCGGGAGTGTCGGGTCGTGGGGGCTCGCGTCGACGGCGAACTCCTCGCGGCGACTCGCCTCGAAGTCGACCCGCCCGTCCGGAACGATATCGGCGAGAAACCCACAGTCGTGACCGGCCGTGCGCTGTGACATACCAATCCTACGGGCGGTCACACAGTTAATCTTCGGTTGACCGCGCCGGCGAGCAGGTGGACAAAGGCAACAAAGAAATTTTGTGTTTGTGTGTAAACACAAACTATGGCAACGAAAACGATCGGCGTCCGGGAAGACGTCTACGAGCGTCTGAAGGCTCGAAAACGGGAGGACGAGAGTTTCACCGACCTCATGAACCGCCTGCTGGACGAGACGACGGTTGAGTGGCGTGAAGGATTCGGGACAATCTCCACACGGCGGACCGATGGCTGGGCCAGACAGCCGTTACTCCTATCCTGTGCGGGATTCGGAGTTACCGTCGCTCGGAATCCTCGTTCCTCACGGGAAGGGCGGGATTCTCTCGCTGACTCAAGATAGGTGTCCGACGGGCAAGTGTCTGTTGGCGAACTGTAACGATCAAACGTCGAAGACGACGTAGGCGCCGAATCCCGAATCTGTCTCGGAGATATCCATCTCGGAGTAGGTAACGGCCTTCAGGTCGCGGGCGGTCACGGCCCCGAGCGGAACCCCGCGGAAGGAGCCATCGACGCGCCAGGTGTCCCCAGTCGCTGCGACGGTTGCCGCGTTGTCGACGGGCAGGACCGAACGGACGTCCCGTTCGTAGATGAGGCGGTCGAGGTAGTCGAACAGGAGCGCTTCGCGTCCCTCGGCAGTCACCGAGACGTCGTGGCGCCCCCCGCCCTCGGGGACCGCCTCGCACATCGCTGCGGCCATGCCGTCGGCCACTGCGGCGAACGTGTCGCCGAGGGTCCCGGCGGTCGCCTCGACGGCCACGTCGGCGGTGTGTTCCCGGAGTTCGTAGCCCATGGTCTCACCGGCAGTGACAGCGTCGTGAGGAACGCGGCCGAATCATACGCCGTCTATGGGGTCGGCTGTGAAAGGGTTGTGGCTCCGTTCCGTGCCATTCAGGCGGTCGCTGGTTTCCCGGATGCGGTGGAATTATTAGGATTCCCGCACGTACGGAACGGTAGTGAGCGTCAACGTCCAACGACGCGTCATCAACCCCGGCAGCGACGAGGGCGTCGAGCGGGCCTGGACACTCAAAGAGCGCATCCGGAACGAGGACGGTGTGCTCCGGCAGCGCCGGCGTTTCTTCGAGAGCGCGTACAAGCGCTCGACGGTCTATCTCTACGTCGACAGGGCGAGCGACCGCCTGATCGGCTTCGCCGCGGTTCGCCGGGACGGGTACGTGCTCTTCCTGGCCGTCAGTCCCGAGTACCGCGGGGAGGGGTTCGGCAAACGGCTGGTCGCCTCCGTCGCGGAGGACTACAGCACGGTGACCTGCCACGCCCGCACGACAAACCGGGACGCACTGCAGTTCTACCGCCACCTCGGGTTCGAGGTCACGCGGCGCATCGACAGCTACTACGAAGACGGCGGCGACGCCTACTACCTCCAGTTGGGCGAGGACAAGAGCATCCGGGACCGCCTGGCGAGTCTCATCGGGCGGTAGCCGGCGGAGTAGCGAGGACTCGGCGCCT
The DNA here is from genome assembly GCA_964623935.1 of uncultured Halobacteriales archaeon. Lineage (GTDB taxonomy): Archaea > Halobacteriota > Halobacteria > Halobacteriales > Haloarculaceae > SW-9-67-25. The sequence goes on along the minus strand of CAZUWC010000037.1, from coordinate 6,995 downwards.
TTTTATCGGTCGCTGTCGAACGCTCCGGTGGAATGGGTTCGTCACCGATCGACGTCCGCGAACGGCCCCCGTACGAAGTTGACCAGTTCCGCGTCAAAGACGAGTACGAGTCGGACCTGCGAAGCGTCCTCATCTCGGAGGGCGAGATCGAGAACCGGGTCGCGGCCCTGGCAGACGACATCTCCCGGGTGTACGCCCAGCGCACGGGTCGGGAACTGTACGCCGTCTGCGTGCTGAAGGGCGCGATGCGGTTTTTCGGCACGCTCACGCCCCAGCTCGATTTCGACGGCGCGTTCAGCGAGGGTATCGTCCGCGCCGACCGCTACACGGGCGGCGAGGGGGGCGACCGCACGACCGTCCGATTTCTCGAACGAGAGATGATCGACGGCAAGGACATCCTCATCGTCGAGGATATCATCGACGAGGGACGCACCCTGAAAGCCATCCTCGAGCGCCTGGACGACTACGACCCCAACTCGGTGGAGGTTGCGGTCCTCTTCGACAAGGAGGCACGCAGGGAGACCGACATCGACATCGCCTTCACCGGGTTCACCATCCCCGACGAGTTCGTCGTCGGGTACGGCCTCGACTACGACGAGGAGTACCGCAACCTCCGCCACCTGGGTGTCCTCAAGGAGTCGGCGCTGAACAGGTAGCCCCGAAAGCCCTTTGCTGTGGGTAGTGCAACCTCGGGGCGATGGAAGAACGAACGCGGGCGTACCTCAGGGGCCGGTTCGGGGACTTCTACCGCCGGGCCGACATCTCGCCCCCGCCCGAGGCCAACGAGCGCGAGTGGGGGTACGTCCCCTGGACCGAGGGACCCGGTGACACGTACGTCCGGCACAACTCCCTGCTCGACCTGGGTGATCTGGAGTCCTTCCTCGAACGCGAGCGCCCGCGCCACGTCTACTTCTCGGCGGGCCGGTACCGGAACCCCGGTGCCTCGACGATGTCCGGCAAGTCCTGGCTGTCCTCGGACCTGATCTTCGACCTCGACGCCGACCACCTGCCGGGAACCGACCCGGAGGACACCTACGCCGAGATGCTCGCCCAGTGCAAGGACGCACTCCTGCGGCTGCTGGATTTTCTGGAGACGGACTTCGGGTTCGAGGACCTGACGGTGGCGTTCTCGGGGTCCCGTGGCTATCACGTCCACGTCCGCGACGAGACCGTCCAGGGCCTCGAACGCGACGCCCGCCGGGAGATCGTCGATTACGTCCGGGGGATCGGTCTCACCCCCGAGAACCTCGTGGACACGGAGATGCGCGAGACGGTCAGCGTGCGCGTGCTCCCGACCGACGGCGGCTGGGGCCGGCGCGTCCACGAACGACTCCTCGGATTCGTCGAGGAACTCGAGACGATGGACCGCGAGGCGGCGATGGAACGACTGCAGGAACTGGAGGGGATCGGCGAGGGGCGCGCCGAGACCGTCTACGGGACCATCGAGCAGAACCGCCGGGCAATCGAGCGGGGCAACCTCGAAGCGGGCGGGGTCGGCCTGCGGACGCTCGTCGGGTCGCTGGTCGGGGAGGTCGTCGCCGACCAGAACGCACCCATCGACGAACCTGTGACGACCGACACGAACCGGCTGATCCGCCTGCCGGGCAGCCTCCACGGCGGGAGCGGACTGGCGGTCCGGCGGGTTCCGCGCGACGACGTCGACGCCTTCGACCCGCTGGTCGAGGCCGTCCCCGAGACGTTCCGCGGTCACGAGATCACGGTCGAAGTCACCGACGGCGGCACGGTCGAACTGGGGGCCGATAGTTTTACACTCCAGGAGCGAGAGGTTACCGTTCCGGAGTACCTCGGCGTGTTCCTGATGTGCCGGGGCCGCGCCGAGAAGGGCAAGGAATGAACCTGGACGAACTACAGTCGGTGCGCGACCGCGAGCGACAGACCGACAGCCTCCAGCAACTCCGCGAGACCTTCTACGCGGACGCGGGCGAGTTCATCCGTGACCTGCGCGCGCGCCGCGAGCAGGCCGCCGAGCGCGCGGACGACCCCTTCGACGCGCCCGAGGTGGACCGGCTCAACAACGAGATCGAGGCCGCCGAGGAGACCGTCGAGGCCATCTACGAGAAACGGCTGGGGAAACTCGTCAAGGCGGCCTCGCTCGCGGCGGCCGGCATGACCGCACAGACCGAGGGGATGACCGCCGAGGAACAGCAACTCTTCGAGACGCTGGTCGCGGACATCGAATCGAACCGTCAGTACGTTCTCGACGTCCTCGCCGGCGAGGAGACCGAGGCGGAATCGGCCGGGACGGAGTCCACGGCAACGACCGAGTCCCCGGAGGCGACCGACACCCGGGCCCGGCAGGACAGTCCCGCGAGCGCGGGGGCGGACGAGGGTGCCGGCGAGTCCGTCGACGCTGCCGAGGTCATGGGCGGGTCCGCGAGTGCTCGCGACACGTCGCCGGCGGACGGGACGGAGGACGTACCTGAAGAGACGGGAGCCGAGGCGGACGACCGCGAGACGGTCCGGATCACGGCCGACGTCGACGCCTTCCTGGGCGTGGACGAACGCGAGTACGACCTCTCGGAGGACGACGTGGTCCAGTTGCCGGCCCAGAACGCCGGTCCCCTCGTCGAGCGCGACGCGGCCGAGCGCCTGGAGTGACTACTCGGGGTCGGGCCGAGTGCCCAGTCGCAACAGCACCGACTCGCGCTCGCCGTCACGGAGGACGGTGACCTCGACGGTGTCACCCGGGTCGGTCTCCAGGGCGAGAAACGTCGACAGCGTCGCCGACGTGCGGATGTCGGTCCGGCCGAGGCGCACGATGACGTCCCCGCCGGTCGGCACCTGATCGCCGCCGACCTGGCTCGCGCCGGTCGACCCCTGGAGGACGCCGTCGGCGGGCGACCCCTCGACCGCCTCGTCGACGTACAGCCCCCAGGAGCGGTCGAGGTCGTTGGCCTCGGCCAGTTTCGGGGTCACCTCGCGGATGCGCACACCCATGTAGGGGTGGTCGTAGTTGCCGGTCCCGATGAGCGCCGGCACGACCCGGCGGATCATCGCCGCAGAGATGGCGAAGCCGATGTTGTCCCCGCCCCCGGAGTTGACGACGCCGGCGACGTTTCCGTCCATATCGACGAGCGGCCCGCCGCTGTTGCCGGGATTGACGGGGGCGTCCGTCTGGATCGCGTCGGGGATCGAGAAGCCGTTGGCCGCGGGCAGCGCGCGGTTGCGGCCGCTGACCACGCCCGACGAGATCGACCCCGTCAGTCCGAACGGGTTCCCCACCGCGACCACCCGGGATCCGATGGGCGGTTCCTGCTCCGCCAGCGGGAGTGGCGTGGCCTCGGCCGGCATCTCCGCTACTTCGAGGACGGCCAGGTCGCTGTAGACGTCGGTGCCGACGACGCGTGCCCCGCGCCACCCACCCTCGTCGAACCACACCGAGACCGACCCGGCGTCGGAGACGACGTGTTCGTTGGTCACGAGGTGGTCCGCGTCGTAGACCCAGGCCGTCCCGCGGGCGTTCCCCGCCTTGCCGTCGACCCTGACCGCGACGACTGAGGGGACGACATCGCGGTAGACTGCCGTGACCCGCGAGGTCGGCTCGGCCGTCTCGTCGTCGAGTTCGCGCGCGCCGGTCTCGGCGTCGGGGTCGACCGCGCGGTTCGCACTCGCGGTCGATGCCTCGCTGGCCGCCGGCGATGCCGTCGTGTTCTCGGCGCGTGGCGTCGGTTCTCCGGTGGAGTCGGGCGTGGCGATCGTACAGCCGGCACCGGCCCCCACCAGTCCGGTCCCGATGGCCGCGAGGAGGCGCCGTCGCGACCAGCGCTGTCTGTCCATGACCAGGCAAGGGGAGCCAGAAGAATAAGTCCGTGGGCAAACTACAACCCGGCCGGTCGCCAACGCCGAGCCATGGCAAGCGAACGCGACCGCAGCAGCGACCCGCCGGGATTCATCGTCCCGGGGCTCCGGTGTGCCGTCGAGATGCTGGCCGTCGCCGGTATCTTCCTGCTCGTTGGCCTCCCGGCCTCCAACACCGTTTATCTCGGCACCGTCGTTGCACTGACAGTCGTCGCCGTCACCGTCGTGTTGTTCTGGTGTCTGAACAGGCAGATGCGGGCCTGGATCGTCCACGCCCAGCGGTCGGGAAGGCGGCGCACACAGCAGACTGAGTAGGGTGTGCGCTCGAACAGGATTAAGTGCGCTTCGGGAGTAGGCTGGGATGCAATGCAACTCACCTGGCACGGCCACTCGACGTGGCACGTCGACGTCGGGAGCACGAGCCTGCTGATCGACCCCTTCTTCGACAACCCCAAGACCGAGACCGACCCGGCCTCGCTGGACCCGGACTACGTCCTGTTGACCCACGGCCACTACGACCACATCGCCCACGTCGGCGAGTTCCTCGACGCGACCATCGTCGGGACGCCGGAACTGACCGCCTACATCGCCGACGAGTACGACCTGCCGGACGATGCCACCCTGGGGTTCAATCTCGGCGGGACGGTCGAACTGAGCGAGGCGTTCGTCAGTTTCCACCGGGCCGACCACACGAACGGGATCAACATGGAGTACGACCTGGACGCGGGGATGCCAGGGGGGTTCATCATCTCGGACAGCGATCCCACGGAGCGTGGGCCCGCGGACTCGGCGACCTTCTACCACGCCGGGGACACGGCGCTGATGTCGGAGATGCGCGACGTCATCGGGCCGTACCTCCACCCGGACGCGGCCGCGCTGCCCGCGGGCGACCACTTCACAATGGGGCCACGACAGGCCGCAATCGCCGCCGACTGGCTCGGCGTCGACTACGCGTTCCCGATGCACTACGACACGTTCCCGCCCATCGAGATGGACACCGACGAGTTCGAACACCAGATCAGCGAGAGCGCCGCGGCCGTCGAGGCCGTCGTCCTCGAGGGCGACGAGACGTTCGACCTCTAGGAAACGCTGATAACTGCCGACCCCCTATCGCGGGGCATGGCCGACGACTGGCGCGACCAACTGGCTGGCGCGCGGATGCAGGTCGACCAGCAGTTCCAGGAGCGACTCGAACAGTCGAACTTTTCCAACCAGGAGTGGGGACTCATCATGACCGCCGTCGAGTTCGAGGTCGAACACCCCGGCGATCCCGACGATGCGGAGCTCGTCGCGGACACGAGCCGGCTCGACCAGATTTTCCCCGAACTGGAACGCCTCCAGGACCAGATGGGTGGCCCGATGGGTGGCGGGGCCGGCTCGGAGTCCTCGGGTGGCGTCCTGGGCGCGTTCAAGGACCTGCTCGGCGGGTTCTCGGGCTCGGGGTCCGGCGCGGGTACCGATCAGGAACGGATGGACGCCGCGGCCGTCATGGCCGAGGAGTACGCGACGGACCTCCAGGCGTACCTCGAAAAGCGGGGCCGCTGGGAGAATATCCGCGAGGCGGCTCACCGACAGCAGGACTAGATCCCGTCGCCCGCGTGGAACAGCGTGATGAGTTCCGTGACGATTTCGTCGTCGCTCTCGTTATTCCTCGGGCGTCTCCGCGACGACGTCGCCGAACCCGTACAGTCCCGGCTCCCGTCCGACCAGCCAGACGGCCGCGTCGATGGCGCCGGCGGCGAAGACAGCCCTGTCCTCGGCGCGGTGGCTGATCGTGAACACCTCGTCGTTGGCCGCGAACGTGACCTCGTGTTCGCCGCGGATATCGCCCGCCCGCCTGACGAGTACGCCGACCTCTTCCTCTGTCCGGGGGTGGATGCCCTCGCGTCCGTACACCGGTTCGATGTCGCGGTGGTCGGCGATCTCCTCGAGGATAGTCAGCGCCGTCCCGCTCGGGGCGTCCCGCTTGCCGTTGTGGTGGGTCTCGAGCAGTTCGACGTCGTAGCCCGGCAGCGCCTCCAGGGCGGGGCCGAGCGTGCCCAGTAGCGCCTGGATTCCCCGCGAGAAGTTCGAGGCCAGCAGGAGGGGGACCGCCTGGCCAGTCTCCTGGAGGACCGCCAGCTGGTCGTCCTCGAAGCCTGTCGTGCCCGAGGCGAGTGCCACGCCGGCCGCTGCACACTCACTCGCGAGTGCGACCGTCGCGTCCGGAGCCGAGAAGTCGACGACTGCGTCGGGGTCGTGGGCGGCGAGGGCCTCCCCGGCGTCCGCCGGCGAGTACAGCGGCAGGTCCAGGTCCGCGCCCGTCTCCGGCGCGTCGGCCGCCGGCGTGATGCCGAAGGCGACGGTCACGTCCGCGCGCTCGCTGGCCGTCTCGACGACAGCCTGCCCCATCCGACCCGTCGCACCGTTGACCCCGACGGTCGTCATCGTGCCTCCACCGGTTCGAGGTCCGCCAGGACGTCGGCCAGCGCCTCGCGGTTCTCGTCGGTCAGGTCGGTCAGCGGCGGGCGCACCGTCGATGGCATGTGCCCGCGGATCGCCATGGCCGCCTTGACGGGGATGGGGTTCGTCTCCCAGAACAGCGCGCGGAACAGCGCCCCGAGTTCGTGGTGGACCTCCCTCGCGGCGGCGTAGTCACCGTCCATGGCCGCCCACACGAGGTCGCCCATCCGTTCGGGTTCGACGTTGGCGGCGACGCTGATACAGCCGGTGCCGCCCACCGAGAGGATGGACAGCGTCTCGCCGTCGTTGCCCGAGAGGACGTCGAACTCCTCGTCGCGGGTGCGCTCGACGATCTCGCTGACCTGATTGAGGTCGCCGCCGGCCGCCTTGTAGCCCCGGATGTTCTCGTGGGCAGCGAGGCGGGCGGCCGTCTCCGGTTCGATGTTGCGGCCCGTCCGCGAGGGGACGTTGTAGACGATCTGCGGGACGTCCACCGCGTCGGCGATAGCGGTGTAGTGGTCGACCAGGCCCTCCTGTTCGGGCTTGTTGTAGTACGGCGAGATGAGCAAGAGTGCGTCGGCGCCGGCGTCGGCGGCCCGCTGGGACAGCGAGAGTGCCTCGCGGGTGTTGTTCGAGCCGCTCCCGCCGATGACGGGGACGTCGACGGCCTCGACGACGGCCTCGATGACCTCGACGTGTTCGTCGTGGCTGACCGTCGCGGACTCGCCGGTCGA
>CAZUWC010000036.1:0-10194 GCA_964623935.1 uncultured Halobacteriales archaeon | reverse complement strand
CGATGGTTGTGTCGCCAAATGAGGCAAGAGCCGAAGGGACCCTCTCACTCGGACGCGAGTGCCTCGACGGTCCGGATCAGTTCCTCGCGTTCTGCTATGCGTGGAAATCCCACGGACACCGCGTCGACCCCTTCGACCGCTTCGAAGCTCGCGAGTCGCTCCCGGCACTCCCCGGGATGGCCCGCGACCGCGAGTGCGTCGAGCAGTTCGTCGTCGATGGCGTCGATGGCGGCCTCGCGCTCGCCGTTGGCCCAGTGGGTCGCCACGTCGGTGGCCGTCTCCTCGTACCCCTGGCGGGCGAGTGCCTCCCGATAGAAGGTCCCCATCGCGCCGAGGTAGAAGGCGATCAGTTCCCGGGCCAGGTAGCGCGCCCGCTCGCGGTCGTCGAGCGCACAGCAGGTCAGCATGACCGTCACCCGCCCCTCGGCGGGGTCGCGACCACCCAGTTTGGCGCCCCGGCGGAAGTCCTCGATGCGGTCGGCCAGCCCCTCCCGCGTGAGGACGAGTGCGTGCCAGCCGTCGCCGAAGCGACCCGCGAGTTCGACGGCGGTGGGACCGATGCCGGCCGCGTCGATCGGCGGCGGGTCCGGCGGGTCGTGGCGCAGCCGGAAGCCCGCCAGCTGGAAGTACTCGCCGTCGTACTCGACGGTCTCGCCGGCGAGCACCTGCCGGACCACCTCGATGGCCTCGCGGGTCCGCCGGAGGGGGTTGCCGTACTCGACGCCGTGCCACCCCTCGACGAGGATGGGACCGCTCGGGCCCAGCCCGAGGCGGAACCGCCCGTCCGAGACTTCCTGGAGGGTCGCGGCCGTCTGCCCGATCAGCGCCGGCGAGCGCGAGTAGACGTTGGTTATCGAGGTGCCGATTCCCACCCGGTCGGTGGCACGGGCGATCGAGGTGAGGACGGTGACGGCGTCCCGGCCCCAGGTCTCGGGGAGCCAGACGCGGTCGTAGCCGGCCTCTTCAGCCCGCTCTGCCAGCCCGACGAACGCGTCGAGGCTCGGCTGGGCGGCCACGGGCAAAAAGAGGTCGCGTTCGGTCATGAGCCCTCGCGGACGACGGTAGTGACCCCGACCAGTGCTGCCCCCAGCGTACCGAAGACGACGGGGTAGACGAGGCCGAACGCGACGGCCTCGGTCAGGACTGGGCGCGCGGACTCTCCGAATATGGTATTGCTCGTGAACACGACGGTGCCGGCAGCCGCCACGAGAGCGTAGCCGCCCGCAATCCCGAAGACCGTACCCACCGACTGGACCGGATCTCGTCTGTCGGCAAAGCGTGTCGTGACCAGGACGGCAGTCACCAGCAAGACCAGTATCGGGAGCGCGTAGAAGACGACCACCGGGACGGAGGTTCCCCCGCGTGCCGCCTCCTGGATCATGTTCACCCGGCCGACCTCGCCCGCGTCGATCGAGACGTTGTGCGCACCGTAGAAGACGTACGCCAGGAGGACGAGCACGCCCCAGACCCCCCCGGCGGTCGAACTGGGACCGAGGACGACGACCAGGATGGTCAGGACGTACCCTGCGAGGAAGGCCCCGGCACCGGCTGCCACCACGCCCGGCCACGCGACGCCGGCCAGTCGGTCCGCAGGACTCGCGTCGTCGCTGGTGGTTCCGGACGACACACTCGTTCATCCGAAGACGGCGGCAAAAACGTTCCGGTCGGGCTACTCCTCGGGGTCGAAATCCAGCGCCGCGGAGTTGATGCAGTACCGCTGGCCCGTCGGCTCGGGGCCGTCGTCGAAGACGTGTCCGAGGTGGCCCTCGCAGGTCCCGCAGACGACCTCCGTCCGGCGCATTCCGTGACTCGTGTCCACGCGTGTCTCGATGTTGCCCTGCTGGTAGACGTCGGAGAAACTCGGCCATCCGCTGCCCGAGTCGAACTTCTCTCCGGAGTGGAACAGCGCCGCCTCACAGCCGGCACACCGGAAGACGCCGTCGTCTTTCACGTCCAGCAGGTCGCCGCTGAACCGCGGTTCCGTCCCGGCCTCCCGCAGGATTCGGTACTCCTCGTCGGTGAGTATCTCGCGCCACTCATCGTCGGATTCCGGGATATCCCGGGTGTCTGTCTCGCTCATAGGGGATGTAGGGGCCCGAGGCATAAATAGGACACCGACTGCTACTCCCCTGCCGACGGCGCGTACCGCGGCCCCAGCCAGGTGGGCACCGCAACGAGCGCAAAGGCCCAGACGAAGGCCGCAATCGAGAGCATCACTGCCGTCTGGGCGCTCCCCCCGGCGGCGACAACCGGCAGGAGCGTCATGGCCCCCGCATAGACCATCATCAACGCCACCACGAACTGCAGATACAGCGGGAACGCCCGGAAGAGTTCCCAGTCGATGAGTTCGATTGTCTGTGACATATCCATGCTTGGGGCCGGGTTCGTATGTGTGCTCCGCCCAAAAGTTCGGGCACCGCCGCAGTTCGGTCACCGGCACCATGAGCGCCCTCACAGACGTGCTCGCCACGACAGTCGCTTCGCGTGACAGCAATTGCAGGAAACGGACAGGCTCTTGGGCCGGGCCGGCGACACTCCGTCGGTGACGGACCTCGTCGATACTCCACCGAGCGGTGGCAGCGACGCGGGAAGCAGGTGGGTGCTCGTCGCCGGGACGAGCCTGATCTCTGCGTCGCTCGCGGCCTACGAGATCGCGCCCGCCAGCGTGACACCGCTCGTGCGGGAGACGCTGGGGATCGACGCGAGCGCGGCCGGTCTTATCGTCGGCGTCATGTTCGGGGCCGCCGTGCTCACGAGCGTCCCGATCGGTGTCGTTCTCGACCGGACGGACTCGCGGGCGGCCATCGCGCTCGCGGTGGGGGTGCTCCTGGCGGTCGGCGTCTGGGGCTTTCTCGCCGCGAGTCGCGGCGCCTTCCTCGGGGTACTGGCCTCGCGGTTCGTCGGCGGTGTCACCTTCGTCGTGGTCTGGAACGCCGGCATCGACATCGTCAGCGAGGCCGTCCGACCCGAGCGGCGCGCGACTGCGGTCGGTGTCTTCACCGCCAGTGGCCCCGTTGGCTTCGCGGTCGGCCAGGGGGCCGGTCCCGCTGTGGCGGCCCGTTTTGGCTGGCCCGCGGTCTTCGTCGCCTTCAACGCGTTCGCGGTGGTCGGGCTCGCAATCTTCTGGCCCACCAGCCGGGGGCTGGGACGCGTCGAGAGTGGCGAACCGCCGTCGCTCGGTGAACTGGGGACCCTCTTTCGCCAGCGCGGCGTGTGGCTGGTCGGCGCGCTCGGGTTTCTCGCCTACTCGCTGTACCTGGTCGTCAACACCTGGGCGCCCTCGTTTCTCTCCGAGGAGGTCGGGATGTCCCTGGCCGCGAGCGGCCTGCTGGCGGCGCTCTTTCCAGCGGTTGGCGTCCTGGCCCGGATTTCGGGCGGCGCTCTCTCGGATCTGTTCTTCGAGGGTCGTCGCCGTCCGGTCGTGCTGGCCTCCTTCGTCATCGCCGCGCCGTTCGTGACGGCCTTCGCGGTCTCTCGCCTGATCGGTGTGCTCGTGGTCGCCCTGCTCGGGGCGGGCTTTGCAATCCAGCTGACGCTCGGGTTGTCCTTTGCGTACGTCCGCGAACTCGTGACCGGGCGTGTCGCTGCCACCGCCGTGGCGTTCCAGACCAGCGTCGGGCTCGGGGGAGCCTTCCTCGCGCCCATCGTCGCCGGATGGCTCATCGACGCGGCGGGCTACCGGACGACATTCCTGCTCGCCGGGTCGCTCTCGGTCGCGGGCGTCGGCCTCGCGTGGGTCGCCCCCGAGCCGGAGTGATTCCGAAGGGTTTTCGCCCGTGCTCGTCCACGTAGCGGTATGAACGCGAGAGCGCGGGCCGTTTCTGACCGAGGGGACGGTCCCGGAGGGCAGGAGCCATGACCATCTTCAAGGAGATTGTCGACCAGAAGTACCTGACAGTCGCGGAGACAAAGGAGATACTCGCCGACATCGAGGCCGAGCGGGCGGCCGAGGAGGACCGCGAGATGCGCTACGAACTCGCGCGGGCGCTCGAACACGTCAACCGGTTCGCAGCGCTCGATCCCGCGGAGGCCCGGGAGTTCGTCGCCGAACTCCTCGAGTTCGAGAAGGTCGACGAGGCGACCGCCTACAAGATCGCAGACCTCCAGCCCGGCGACAGGGACGAACTCCGCGCGGTCTACGCACAGGAGCGGTACTCGCTGTCCGGCGACGAACTCGACGAGATTCTCGACGTCGTCGCGAAGTACGCCTGACCGCTGCCGAGGTTTAAGTGAGCCCTCCTCGTACGTTCCCCACATGACCGACTCCGAGCGCGAGGGCAAGGGGGCCACCGTACTCGATTTCCTGGCTCACGGTCGCACCGAGGACGACCGGCCACAGTACGAGAAAGAGCCCCTGGCGTACACCCTCGACGCGGAGACGTTCGAACTCTCCGAGGTGGTCGTCGACGGCGACGCGGACGTCTCCATCGGCGACAGGCTGGATATCTCCGACGACTCCATGGTCGAGCGCGCTCGCGACATCGACTACGGGGACCTCCCCGGCGGCGCCCAGTCCGAACTCGAGTACGCTGTCGCCGACCTCGTCACGGAGGAGGAAGAACGGTTCGTCGACTTCTACAACGACGCCCAGCCGATCACGTTGCGCCTCCACCAGCTCGACCTGCTGCCCGGCATCGGCAAGAAGATACGCAACGGCGTCCTCGACGGGCGCAAGCGCCGGCCCTTCGACAGCTTCGCGGACCTCGAGGCCCGTGTCGACGGCCTCCACAACCCCGAGGAAATCCTCGTCGAGCGCATCCTGGAGGAACTCCGCGAGGAGGATCTCAAGTACCGGACGTTCGTCCGCAGCGAGGAGTGATGGACGGCGCTCCCGGGTCGGGCGGGACCGGCCCTCGACGGGGCCAGCGCGACCCGGACGCCCTGATGGCTCGTGCCGGCGTCGCCGGGAACCCCGACCGGGACCAGCACTTCCTCGTCGACGACCGGGTCCTCGACAGACTCCCGGGGTACGCAAGCGATGTCGACGACCTCTCGCACGTCCTCGAAATCGGTGCCGGCACCGGCGCGCTCACCGACCGTCTACTCGCCGCCGCCGACCGTGTCACGGCCGTCGAGCGCGACCCCGGACTCGCGGCGTTCCTGCGCGAGGAGTTCGCGGGCGAGGCGGCCGGCCGCCTGACGGTCATCGAGGGCGATGCGCTCGAGGTGTCGCTGCCCGACTTCTCTGTCTCGGTGTCGAATTTGCCCTACGGCGTCTCCAGCGAGATTGCCTTCCGGCTGTTGCCCCGGGAGCGACCGCTCGTGCTCACCTTCCAGCGGGAGTTCGCCGAGCGGATGGCCGCCGCGCCCGGCACCCCGGAGTACGGCCGGCTCTCTGTGGCGGCGGGCCACTACGCCGAGGTCGAAATCGTCGAGCAGGTTCCCCGGGAGGCGTTCGACCCACAGCCCCGCGTCGAGAGCGCGATCGTCCGGACCCGGCCACGCGAACCGGACTACGAGGTGCCCGACGAGGACTTTTTCCTGCGCTTCCTGAAGGCGGTGTTCACCCAGCGGCGCAAGACGATGCGCAACGCCATCCGGAACACTGCCCACATCTCGCGTCTGGACGACCCCGGTGCTGTCGTCGACGCGGCGCCCGCGGACCTGCTGGACCGGCGCGCGGGGGACCTGACCCCCGCGGAGTTCGCCCGGCTCTCGCGGCTGGCCTGGGCGCACGGCCTGCCGGCCGACCGGGACGGCCCGGAGCGATGACGGGCGAGGACCGACCCCGCCTCGCGGACCAGCGGGACACCGACCGGGTCTACCAGCCGGCCGAGGATTCGCGGTTGCTCGCCGAATCCGCCCTCCAGTACGTCGACCGACCGGATCTGGTTCTCGACGTCGGAACGGGCTCGGGATACGTCGCCAGTCGTCTCGCCGAGGAGACCGGTGCCGACGTGGTGGCGACGGACCTCAACCCCCACGCCTGCAGGCAGGCCCGTGGGGCGGGACTGCGGGTCGTCCGCGCAAACCTCCTCACGCCGTTTCCGGATGGCGTCTTCGACGTGGTCGTCTTCAATCCGCCATATCTCCCGACAGACGCCGACAGCGAGTGGGGCGACTGGATGGAGCGGGCCCTCTCCGGGGGCCCAACCGGACGGGAGGTGGTCGATCCCTTCCTCGCGGACCTGCGGCGCGTCCTCGCCCCCGACGGCGAGGCGTTCCTCCTGGTTTCGTCGCTGACCGGCGTCGACGCCGTCCGCGAGGAAGCGCGCGCGAACGGGCTGACCTCGATGGTTCTCGACAGCGAATCCCACTCCTTCGAGGAACTGGTCGTGTTGCACCTGCGACCCAGCCGACCCGACTAAACGGCGTCAGATGTCTTCGGCGACCGGGACGATGTCGACGTCTATCAACTCGTGGACGGGTGCTTTGTCGAAGTCGTTCCGGTTCGCCGTCGCGAGTGTCGCACCGGCCGACCGCGCCGTGGCTGCCACGAAGAGGTCCGGAACGGCGAGTAGAATCCAGTTTTCCGAACTATGAGAGGAGAGGTACTGTACCACACTGGGGTCCGGGTCTGGCCGTGCGTACTTCCGCAGGACGTCGTTGTCGAGACAGATCATGTCACAGTCGGTCCTCGAACTCGTCTCTCGCAGTCTCTCGTGCCTCCTGCATCGATTCATCGATGCCTTCCGGGCCGAACCCCGCTATCGCCTCAACGTCCTTCTCGGTCCGCGACAGCCTGTCGAGCAACTCGTCGAAGGATTCGTCTTCCCGTTTGATGGCTTCGAGTTTCCGTTTCGTCTCTTCCGAAATCCGTATCGACGTGCTCATAGCTAATACAACGTATTCCTGTACCCTATATGTTCGCCCCGTTCGGGTGAGTCCGGGCCTGGCAACGTCCGCGTATATTACCATCACACATCAAACGAAACAAGAAATATTAAACTCCGTCATACCGTACCGGCGAGCAATGACACAGATAGTCGCGACGACGCCGGGACTGTATCCGCTACCGGAGTGGGCGAAAGACGACCTGGCGGACCTGAAGGGCCACCAGAAAGACGACCTCATCAGCGGTGGGGAGGGCGAAGACGTCCAGGACGCCTACGAGCAGGCACGCGCGGACGTCGTCGGCCAGCAGCGGGCGGCGGGTCTCGACCGGGTCGTCGAAGGGCAGTTGCGGTGGGACGACATACTGGCCCACCCGCTAGTCGTTGCGGAGAACGTCGACACCGGTGGCATCGTCCGCTACTACGACAACAACAACTTCTACCGGGACCCCATCGTCACCGGGCCGCTGGAAGCCACGGGCGACGTTGCGAGCGAACTGGACGCGGCGGCCGACCACGTCGCGGCGGAGAGTGCCCTGCAGGCGGTGCTTCCGGGACCGTACTCGCTTTCGGACCTGGCGACCGACGAGCACTACGGCGACGACGCGGCCTTCCTGGACGCCGTCGCGGACTTTCTGGCAAACGAGGTCCGCCGGTTCCCCTCCGTCGAGACGCTCTTCCTGCTGGAACCGTCGCTGGTCACGGCCCCGCCGGAGGACGGTCCCGACGAGCGTGCGAGCGAGGCAATCGACGCGCTGGCCGCTGCCGCCGGGGACACCGACGTGGTCGTCCACACCTACTGGGGTTCGCTGGAGGAGAAAGTCTACGCGCACCTGATGGACGCCGACGTCGAGGCCATCGGGTTCGACCTCGTGACCGGACACGAGGACAGCGCGTACCTCGCTGGCGAGTACGGGACGAAAGACGACGTGGCACTCGGCGTAGTCGACGGGGGGAACACCCTGGTCGAGTCGCCGGGGACCATCCGCGACCGCATCGAGTGGTTCGGTGACCGGTCGGGCGAGGACTTCGAGACGGTCTACGCCACGGCGAACACGGAACTGTTCTACCTCCCGGTCAACAGGTTCGAGGAGAAACTCGCGGCGCTGGCAGACGCTGCCGACCTCGAGGAGGTGACAGCATGACTGGCCCACGCGAGCAGTTCCGGCCCGCGGACCACCCCCACGAGCACTTCATCCTGACCACGGTGGTCGGCTCCTACCCCAAACCCAAGTGGCTCCACCGGTCGCGGGACCTCCACGAGGACGACGACGCGGACTTCGAGGACCGCCACTTCGATGAGGCCAAAGACGACGCCTCGCGGTTGATCACCCGCGAACACGAGCAGTCCGGGCTGGACGTCGTGGTCGACGGCGAGATGCGCCGCAACGAGATGGTCGAGTTCTTCGCGGACCGCATCGACGGCTACGAGTTCAACGGGCGGGTGAAGGTCTGGGGGCACAACTACTTCGACAAGCCCTCTGTGGTCGACGAGGTGGCCTACGGCGAGGAGTGGCTCGTCTCCGAGTACGAGTTCACCTCGGACGTGGCGACCCGGCCTGTGAAGGTACCGATCACCGGGCCCTACACACTGGCGAGCTGGTCGTTCAACGAGGTCTACGACACCGAGGAGGCGCTGGCCTACGACCTCGCGGACCTGGTCAACGAGGAGATCGAGGCACTGGTCGAGGCTGGCGCCCGCTACATCCAGATCGACGAGCCCGCCCTGGCGACGACGCCCGACGACCACGCCATCGTCGGGGAGTGTCTCGACCGCATCGCCGACGAGGTACCCGACGACGTCCGTCTCGGATTGCACGTCTGTTATGGCGACTACTCCCGTATCTACCCCGAAATCCTCGAGTACCCGGTCCACGAGTACGACCTCGAACTGGCGAACGGCGATTACGAACAGATCGACGTCTTCACCGACACGGAGTTCACCAAGGACTTCGCGATGGGCGCCGTCGACGCCCACGTCGCCGAGGTCGAACCCGTCGAACAGATCAAGGAGAACATCCGACACGGCCTGGAAGTGGTCCCGCCCGAGCGACTGACCATCAGCCCCGACTGCGGGCTGAAACTCCTCCCCCGCGAGGTGGCCTACGGCAAGATGGAGAACATGGTCCAGGCCACCCGCGAAATCGAGGCGGAACTCGACACCGGCGACATCGACCTCGACGCGCCGGCCGCGAGTGCGGGCGACTGATACTGCCGGATATAACTACGTGAAGATATTCGACCCGCCGGGGGGTCGAAATTGCTTACGGGCTTATAGCCGGCAGTATGAACAGTTCCCGTTCGACCAACCGATCGCTACATTGCAGGGAGAGAAGAGATATTTGAACTGTCTATTATCAGTAACTGAAACAGAGGCGAACATTTTATGTAGATATGAGCTTTCAGCATCAGATACATCGACTCGGAGACGGGAGCTGTCGACCCGGCGAGTCGGTGTGGGAGGAGTGATATGACGGGGATAGACCACAGATCGGTGCCGGGCATCGACGGAGTGAGCGACGATGACTGACGGATTCGTGACGGGTCGTGACGGTGAAATCTCCCAGGGGGAGACGGCGTTCGTCTGGGGGACGACGGGCGCCGGACACCGGTCCGGCACTGACGGGGGAAGCACCCATTCGAAGGAGTTCGCTGCGGGGGCCTTCAGGGGGACGGGGTTCGAGAGGCAGTGGGTTCAGCTCGGCCGCAACAGTGACGACGATTCGTCGGACCGACTCGAGCGATTGGAAGCGACGCTCGAACGGAAGGACGCCGAACTCGAAGCGCTCTGGCGGGAGTACGGCGCCTGGCGCGACGACAACGAAAAACTGCGCGCCCGGGCAGTCGCGCTCGAAGCCGAAATCGAGTCGGTACAGGCGGACAACGCCCGGCTGCGCGCCCAGAACCAGGCCCTGCGGGACCGGACCGAGCGCCTCGAGGCCCGCCTCGACCGGCTCGAATCCCACGTCAGTGGCGGGGCGAGGGCAGACGTGAGCGTCGCCGACGACTGACGATTCTGCTCCTACACTGGCTCGAAGACGACGACGCGCTCGTCGGCAGTCTCGTTGCGACCGACACTCAGCGTCACTTCCTGCCCGACCTCGACCTGGTCGTGGTCGATGCCCCGGACCTGGCCGGTGACTCGGACCGGACCGAACTCCGCGATTGCCACCACGTAGGGGGTGTCGTCCGCGAACGAGGGGCCGGCGACGTTCGTGATGGTGTAGGTGAGCACCTCGCCCGTCTCCGGGAGGTCCTGCTCGACCAGTTCGCGTTCGCCGGTCTCGGGGTCGACCTCGCGGGGTGGGAGCCAGCCGTTGCCGCTGGGACTCTCCAGGTAGTAGGGCTCGCCCGCCTCCACGGCGTCGAGGAAGTCGTCGTAGCCAGCGTCGCGCGTGTCACTCATGAAACCACCTCCAGA
>CAZUWC010000035.1:0-10276 GCA_964623935.1 uncultured Halobacteriales archaeon | reverse complement strand
GCTAATCTCGCCGTTTCGTCTCAGTCCTCGCCTTCGACGTACTCGTCGACGAGGACCCGCCTGAGAATCTTTCCCGACGGTGACTTCGGTATCTCGTCGACGACCGCCATCTCGCGAATCTCCTTCTGTGGAGCGACGCGCTCGGCCACCGCGTCCATGACTGCCCCGGTGTCGATTTCGCCGTCGGGCACCACGAACGCCTTCGGTATCTCGCCGGCCTCCTCGTCGGGCTTTGGGACGACGGCGGCGTCGGCCACCGAGGGCTCCTCCAGCAACAGCCCCTCCAGCTGTGCCGGCGCGACCTGGTAGCCCTTGTACTTGATGAGTTCCTTGACGCGGTCGATCACCGAGAGGTAGCCGTCCTCGTCGGCGACGCCGACGTCGCCGGTGCGGAGCCAGCCGTCCACGAACGCGTCCGTGGTCGCGTCCGGGCTGTTGTAGTAGCCCCGCATCACCTGCGGGCCCCGGACCAGCACCTCGCCCTCCTCGCCGGGACCGAGGTCCTCGCCGGTCTCGACGTCGACGATCCGACAGGCCGTGTTGGGCACCGGCGGGCCGACGGTGCCCCGGCGGACCTGCTCGGGGTCCCGCGGCGCGAGGTGGGTCACCGGGCTCGTCTCGGTCAGCCCGTAGCCCTGCTTGACCAGGCAGTCCAGCCGGTCGGCACACGCGTCGGCCACATCCTCGGCCAGCGGCGCCGCGCCGACGGTGATCGTCGACAGCGCCGAGAGGTCGTACTCCTCGACGACCGGCTTGTGGGCCAGCGCCAGCACGATCGGCGGGACGAGGTACGCCACGGACACCTCGTGTGACGCCAGCGTCTCGAGGAAGGGTTCGAGTTCGAATTTGGGGACGGTCACGACGGTCGCGCCCGCGCGGATGTGCCAGTTCATCACCACGGTCATCCCGTAGATGTGGTAGAAGGGCAACACGCCCACCGAGACGTCGTCGGCACCGAAGTCCGGCGGTTCGACCCCCGACACCTGGCAGATGTTCGCGATCAGGTTGCGGTGGGTCAGTTCGACCCCCTTTGGCAGGCCCGTGGTCCCGCTGGAGTAGGGCAACACCGCGAGCTCCTCGGGGTCGATATCGACGTCTGGCGACTCGGCCTCGGCGTCGAACAGCGCCGGGAACGGCGTCCCGACCTCCGACTCCCCGAGGACGAACACCTCCTCGACGGCCGTCTCCTCGGCGGCCTCGCGTGCCTTCTCGGCGAAGGGGGGCACCGTGAGGAGGAACCGCGCGTCCGTGTCGTCGAGTTGCCGGGTCAGTTCCTCGACAGTGTAGAGGGGGTTGACCGTCGTCACGACGCCGCCGACGGACGTGACGCCGTGGAACGCGACCGGATACTCGGGGAGGTTGGGCGCGTAGATTGCGAAGACGTCACCCTTCCCGAAGCCCCGGTCGGCCAGCCCTGCCGCCAGCGCGTCGACCTTCGCGGGCAGTTCGGCGAAGGTCACCTCGCGGCCGGTGTCGGCGTCGACAAAGGCCGGCTCGTCGCCCCGCTCGGCGGCGCCGTCGAGGACGAACTCGGGCAACGACGTGTCGGGAATCGTCACGTCCGGGAATGGACTCTCAAACGGCATCGCCGACCTCCCACGCGTCGTCACCGCTGTCGTGGTCTTTCATTGGGTACACCGCGTGGAACCTCGGTGGCCGTCGTTGTGAACTTTGCCCATGGTTCGACGGGGCCCGTCGGGGTTCGTCGCTCGCCACCGCAGTCGACGACGCGAATAGTTACCGTTAACAGTGTGACCACGGACCGATGTAGTAATGAGTGTCGGGAGCACCCGGCGGATACTCGTGCCGGTGGGCGATACCGTGACCGTCCGCAGCACCGTCGCCCACGCCGTCAGGGAGGCGGTCGGCGGTGCCGACGCCGAGGCCGGCGCGGCGGAGCACGACGCCGCGACCGACGAACCGGACGACGCGTCCGGGGCCGGGGGACAGCGCGAACTGCACTTCGTGTTCCCGGTGGCGTGGCAGAACCGTGACCTCAACGCCGAGGCGGCCGGGGAAGCGGAGGAACTGCTCGACCGCGTCGAGGCGTGGGTGGCCGAGGACCTCGCGCTCGACGAGGACGAGGAGTCCCCGATCGCCGTCTCGACGGCCGTCATCGGCGCCGACGAGTACCTGTTCAGCCCGCAGGACTACGCCGAGACCATCCTCGAGTACGCCCGCGAGCACGGCCTCGAACACATCCTCCTGGACCCCGAGTACAGGCCGGGCGGACGGGTGTCGCTGCTCGCGCCCCTGGAGGCCGAACTCGACCTCGCCGAGGGCGTCACCTACGAGGAGGCACCCGTCGAGCGGGCGGTCCGGGGGCGCCGGCTGCTGGGTCGCACGGCCGACCTCGGCGCGACCGCGACCGTCTTCGGCCTCTCGTTCCTGTTCTACCAGGTCATCGGCGGCTTTGCGGGCACGTTCGACTACGTCACCGGCGCCCTCAGCGCGGCCATCGCGGCGGCGGTCTTCTCGGGGATCACCTTCGACCGCGGCGTCCGGCCCGGCCGTGCGCTGCGGGCGAGCGCGCGGTGGCTCCTGTACCTGCCCTACCTGTTCTGGGAGATTGCCAAGGCAAACGTCCAGGTCGTCTACGTCGTCCTCCACCCGTCGATGCCCATCGACCCGAGCATGGAGACGTTCAGCCCCGCCGTCCCCCTTGGATTGCCGGTGACGTCGCTGGCCAACAGCATCACGCTCACCCCGGGGACCGTCACGGTCGACGTCCGCGATCGGAACTTCCACGTCCACGCGCTCACCCAGGACGCCCGCGACGGCATCTACGACGGCGACCTCGAGCGCGCCATCCGGTTCGTCTTCTTCGGCCGCGACGCCGCACGCATCCCGACCCCCCGCGAGCGCGGGCAGACACAGGACCACGGCAGGGACGGGGCGGACGCCGACGACTCTGCCGATCCGGATCCGGGAGAGGGGGCGGACACCCGGGAGGGGGGAGGTGACGCGTCGTGACACTCGCCAGCGAGGGTGCGATGGCGTCGCTGTTTCTGGTGCTTATCGGGGCGTTCGTCCTGGTGGGTATCGTCACGCTCTACCGCGTCGCACGCGGACCGACGACCCACGACCGGGTCATCGCGGTCAACGCCACCGGGACCACGACGGTGCTGGTCATCGCCCTGATCGCCGCGGCGTTCGACCAGCCCGCGTTCCTCGACATCGCCATCGTCTACGCGCTGCTCAACTTCATCATGAGCGTCGCAATCTCGAAGTTCACCGTCGAGCGGGGTGGTGTGCTGTGACCCTCCTGCTGTGGGCCAGCGTCGCCCTCGTCGTGGTGGGGCTGTTTTTCTCCGTCGTCGCCGCGATCGGGCTGGTGCGGCTGCCGGACCTCTACACGCGGGCCCACGCCACCTCCAAGGCCGACACGCTCGGGACGGTGCTGACGCTCGCGGGCCTCGCGCTGACCTTCGGGACGAACGTCCCGCGGGCGAAACTCGTCTTGCTCGCGTTCTTCTTGCTGATCACGAACCCGACCGCGACACACGCCATCACGCGTGCAGCCCGGGACCAGGGCATCGAGCCCTGGACGGCAGACACACCCGCGGAGAGGCCGGCCGGGGGGCGGTCGGCTCCGACGGCGAGCCGGCCCGCCGAGACGGATGGGGGTGAGCAAGAGTGATCACCGTCCCCGAGGCCGCACTGCTGGGATTCGTCGTCGTCAGCGCATTGACGACGGTGTTCCTGCGGGACACGCTCGCGGCCATCGTCGCCTTCGCGGCCTACAGCCTCGGCCTCGCCTTGCTGTGGGTGACGCTGCAGGCGCCCGACGTGGCGCTGACCGAGGCCGCCATCGGCGCCGGCGTGACGACAGTGCTGTTCCTGCTGACGCTGACCAAGACCGTCCGCCCCTCGCCGGACGCGTCGACGTTCAAGTCGGTCAACTGGCCGGCCGCGGCGGTCGTGACCGTCTTCGCCGGCGTCCTGCTGTGGACCGTGCCCGCCATCCCGGCCATCGGCGACCCCCAGGCACCCTCGTGGTCGTACGGCCCGGTCACGCAGTTCTACCTCGGGAACGCCTACGCACAGACCGGCGTCGAGAACATCGTGACCGCCGTGCTGGCGGCCTACCGGGGGTTCGACACCCTCGGCGAGGCCGTGGTCGTCTTCGCCGCCGGCGCCGCGGTACTCGTGGTCCTCAGGGAGGAGCGGTTCACGTGAGCGGGCGCACGCGCCGGCCGTACACCGAGAGCACGGTCATCATGACCACCGTACGGGTCGTGGCGCCGTTCGTCCTGACCTACGGCCTGTTCGTGATGTTCCACGGCGCCGACTCCTCTGGCGGGGGCTTCCAGGGTGGGGCCATCGTCGCCGCGACGGTCATCATGCTCGCCTTCGCCTTCGGCATCGAACCCACCAGCAGGTGGTTCGTCAACTGGGTCGTCGTCGCGCTCGCGACCGGCGGCGTCCTCGCCTTCGCGTTCATCGGGCTCGGACCGCTCCTGCTCGGCGGAAACTTCCTCGAGTACGCGGCCTACGAAACAGCCCTCGGGTGGAAGAAGGCCTCCAAGTACGGCATCGAGGGGGTCGAACTCGGCATCGGCGCCATCGTCGCCGGCGCCATCTCGGGGCTCTTTTTCGCCATCGCGGCTGGCTTCGAGGACACGGAGGGTCCGGAATGAGCGCCGTCGTCGACGTTCTCCTGACCCGGTACAACTACGTCGCCGTCGTCTTCCTGGTCGCCGCCGGACTCTACCTGGTCATCGGCGACCGCAACCTCGTGAAGAAGGTCATCGGGATGAACCTCTTCCAGACCGGTATCTTCCTGTTTTTCATCACCGCCGCGTTCGTCGAGGGTGGCAACCCGCCGGTTCTAGAGGAGGGCGTCGAGACGTACGTCAGCCCGCTGCCCCACGTGCTCATACTGACCGCCATCGTCGTCGGGGTGAGCCTCACGGCGGTCGCGCTGACGCTGGTCGTGCGCATCTACAGCGAGTACGGCACGCTCAACGAGGACGTGATCGCGGAGATGGAAACCGATGACTGACGCCATCGTCCTCGCCATCGTGGTGCCCATCGTCGCGGCCGGCCTCACCCTGCTTGCCGGCCTCGTCCGCGACCGGACCGGCTGGCTCCTCGCGGCCGTCACCGGCGTCCTCGAGGTCGGACTGGCCGGGTTCGTCCTGCTGACCGTCCTCCGGCAGGGCCGGACCGCCTACGAACTCGGCGGGTTCGCGCCGCCGGCCGGCATCGAACTCGTCGCCGACGGCCTCTCGGCGCCGGTGCTCGTCCTCGTGGCGACTGTCTCGCTGGCCGTCCTCGCGTACGCCCGCCGGGCCGGCCCGCGCGGCAACGCCTTCTACACGGTCTACCTCCTGCTTGTGGGCGGGCTCGCGGGCGTGACCCTCACCGGCGACATCTTCAACATGTACGTCTTCCTCGAAATCACGGGCCTGGCGGCCTACGCCCTGGTCGCCAGCGGCGACGACACCCGGAGCGCGGTCGCAGCCCTGAAGTACCTCGTGCTCGGGACCATCGGCGCCTCCCTCTTCTTGCTCGGGGCCGGCTACGCCTACGTCGCCACCGGGACGCTCAATATGGTCGACCTCGCGGCCCGCTTCGCGGAGGTGGGCTACACCTCCCGGCTCGTCCTCGCGGCGTTCGGGCTGCTCGTCACTGGTCTGCTCGTGAAGATCGCACTCTTCCCGGTCCACTCCTGGCAGCCCGACGCCTACGCCAGCGCACCCGACAGCGTCAGCGCCTACATCTCCGCGCTCGTCTCGACCGTCTCCGCCTACGCGCTGGCTCGTATCGTCTTCACCGTCTTCACGGTCGACTTCTTCGCGGCCGTGCCCCTCGCCAGCGACGCCGTCGTCTACGCCGCGGCGGTCAGCATCGTCGCCGGGAGCGCCCTCGCGGTGATGCAATCGGAGTTGAAGCGGATGCTCGCGTACTCCTCGGTCTCGCAGTTCGGGATGATCGTCGCCGCCTTTGCCCTCCTCTCGCCGACATCGGCGGTCGGCGGCGTCATCCACCTCGTCGGCCACGCCGTCATCAAGGGCGGCCTGTTCGCGGCGGCGGGCATCGTCGCCCTCCAGACGGGTGCCCGGACCGTCGACGAGTACGCCGGCCTGGCGACCCGGCGGCCCGTCTCGGCGGGGCTGGTCGCGGTGCTCGGCCTCTCGCTCGTCGGCGTTCCCCCCGCCGTCGGCTTCGTCGGAAAGTGGTACATCGCGCTGGGTGCCGTCGAGAGCGGGACGCCGGTCGTCGCGGCGGTCATCTTCGCGAGCACACTCCTGACGCTGGCGTACGTCGCCCGGATCATCGAGCGGATGTACTTCGCGGACGCGCCGGCGGTCGACCCCGGCCGGGAGGCGGCCGTCGCCGCTGACGGGGGCGAATCGACGGTCACGACCGCCGGAAGCGACGACGACCGCTCCCCCGTCTCGCCAGCGATGGTCGCGGTGGTCGTCCTCGCGGCCGTCGCCGCAGTCGCGCTCGGCTTTGCCGGGACCGCCATCCAGTCGCTGCTGGAACCGACCCTCCAGGGGGTGTTCGGGACGTGAGCGAAATCGCCTCCATCCGTCCGCTCGCGGCGGTGCTCGTCTCGGCGCTGGCCATCCCCCTCATCGTCGCCTCCCACCGCCGGCCGGACCTCCGGGAGGGCTGGACGATGCTCGCCGCCCTCGCGAAGGTCGCCATCGTCGCGAGCATGGTGCCCGGCGTGCTCGCAGGCGATATCTTCGTCACCGACATGGGGACGTTCGTCGCCGGCGTCGGGTTCGTCCTGCGTGCGGACGCGCTGGGGATGCTCTTCGCCGCGCTGGCGAGCGCGCTGTGGGTGATCACGAGCCTCTACAGCGTCGGCTACATGCGCGGCCTCGACGAACACAGCCAGACGCGGTACTTCGCCTCCTTCGCCGCGAGCCTCGCGTCGGCCATCGGCGTCGCCTTCGCCGCCAACCTCGTGACACTCTTCATCTTCTACGAACTCCTGACGGTCGCGACCTACCCCCTCGTCGCCCACGACGAGACGAGCGAGGCCCGCGCGGCCGGCCGGAAGTACCTCACCTATACGTTCGGCGGCGGCGTCGCCGTCCTCGTCGGGACGGTGCTGGTGTTCTGGCTGACCGGCACGACCGCCTTCACGCCCGGCGGCATCGCGGCGCTGGCCGAGGCCGACCCCGCACTCGCCCGCCTCGCCTTTGCCCTGCTGGCGGCCGGGTTCGGCGTCAAGGCCGCGCTCATGCCCCTCCATTCCTGGCTGCCCGACGCGATGGTCGCGCCGACGCCCGTCTCCGGACTGCTCCACGCCGTGGCCGTCGTCAAGAGCGGCGTCTTCGGCATCGCCCGCGTCGCACTCGACGTGTTCGGGCCCGCAACGATGCGCGAACTGGGCGTCGGCCTGCCGCTCGCTGCCGTCGCCGCGTTCACGCTCCTTACTGCGAGTATCATCGCGCTCCGGAAGGACAACCTCAAGCGCCGGCTGGCCTACTCGACAGTCAGCCAGCTCTCCTACATCGTGCTGGGGCTGGGTGTCCTCTCGGGCAACGCCATCGTCGGCGGCCTGCTCCATATCCCCGCCCACGCGTTCATGAAGCTCACCCTGTTCTTCTGTGCGGGGGCCATCCACGTCGAGACCCACACCGACGACATCTCGAACATGGCCGGCATCGGCAGGCGGATGCCCCTGACGATGGTTGCCTTCGCCGTCGCCAGCGCCGGCATGGCCGGCATCCCCTTGCTCGCCGGCTTCGTCAGCAAATGGTACATCCTGATCGGCAGCGTCCAGTCCGGGCAGGTCGTCTTCGCGGTCGCACTGCTGGTCTCGGGCATGCTGAACATCGGCTACTTCTGGCCGGTGGTCTACCAGGCCTTCTTCGAGAGCCCCGAGGAGCACGACGGGAAACCGCTCGTCGCGGGGGTGCTGGGCGGCCGGTTCGGTCCCGGCGCTGCCGAGACGGTGGCGGCCGACGGGTCCGGGGACGCGGATGTCCGCGCCGACGGCGGTTCTCCGGACGAGTCCCACGAGGAACACACCGACCACGACCACGCCGACCACGTCAGCCACGACCACGCCGACCACGACCACCACGGCGGCCCGCCTGCTGACGGCTGGGACGAGCGTGGCTGGCGCGGCGGCGAGTCGACGTGGTTCATGCTCGGGCCCATCCTCGCGAGCGCCTCGGGCGCACTCGCGCTGGGTGTTGCCCCCGCAGTCTTCGTCTTCCTGCGGATCGTCCGGACCGTTGCCGAGAACGTGGGGGTGATCGCGTGAGCACCCTCACCCTCGTTCCGCCGGGGCTGGTGGTGCTCGCGGCGGCGCTGGCCGTCGCGTGGCTCCCCCGCCGGGCCGGCCACGCGCTGGGTGTCGCCGTCACCGGCGGGACGCTCGCCTGGGCGTGGCTCCTGGGAACGGTCCCCGAGGGGCAGTACCTCGACGTCGTCTTCCTCGGGTTCGAGGCGGTCCTGTTCAACGTCGACACCCTCTCGCGGCTGATGGCGCTCATCTTCGCCTTTATCGGCGCGGCGGCCGTCGTCTACTCCTATGCGACCGGCGCGGAGAGCCGACAGACCGCCTTCGCGCTCGCGTACGTCGGGACCAGCGTCGGCGCCGTCTTCGCCGGCGACTGGCTCACCTTCGTCTTCTTCGTCGAACTGATGGGCGTCGCCTCGACGCTGCTGGTCTGGACCTATGGCGGCCGGGCGGTCCGTGCGGGCTTCCGGTACGCCCTCTGGCACGGCCTCGGGGGGAGCCTCATCCTCGCGGGCATCATCTGGCACTACGCCGAGGTGGGCTCGTTCCTCTTCAGCGCGACCGAGGGCATCACGCCGGGCGTGCCAGCCGCGCTGTACGCGCTGGGTTTCGGCGTCAACGTCGGGTTCATCGGCCTGCACGTCTGGCTGCCCGACACCTACCCGCGCCCGCACATCGCGGCGAGCGTCTTCCTCTGTGTCTACACCACCAAGACCGGCGTCTACGGGCTCGGGCGGGCGTTCCCCGAGGGCCACCTCTGGCTCGCCTACATGGGCGGCGCGATGGCCGTCTTCGGCGCGTTCGTCGCCCTGCTGCAAAACGACATGCGCCGGCTGCTCTCCTATCACATCCAGTCGCAGGTCGGCTACATGGTCGCCGGCGTCGGCATCGGGACGGCGCTTGCCTTCTCGGGGGCCTTCGCCCACGTGTTCAACCACATCCTCTACAAGAGCCTTCTGTTCATGTGCGCGGGTGCGATCATCTACCGCACGGACACGGAGAATCTCAAGAAACTCGGCGGCCTGCGCCACGAGATGCCCCTGACGATGGGCATCTTCGCCATCGCGGCCCTCTCCATCGCGGGTTTCCCGGGCTTCAACGGCTTCGTCAGCAAGGGGATGGTCGTCGGGGCGGCCCACAAGGAACACCTGAACGCGCTCTGGTACATCCTCCTTTTGGGGGGCGTGGGCACGTTCCTCTCGTTCATCAAGTTCGGCTACTACGCCTTCTTCCACGGCGAGGCGGGGCAGACGGTGCCGGGCCGGGAACTCAACACCGGCCAGAAGGCCGCGATGGGCACCGTCGCGGCGCTGTGTGTCCTCTACGGCCTCGTCCCGGGCGCGCTGTTCGGGCTGTTGCCCGGTGCCGGATCGGCGAAGTACGTCGCCTTCCCGGCCGCCGAGGCGAAGTACACTGTCTTCACGGTCTCGCACATCGCGGAGGGGCTGGCCCTGGCGGCGCTCGGGCTGGTCGGGTTCGCCATCCTCCGGAAACCGCTCTCGAAGGTAGGTCACGTCTCCGATATCGACTACGTCTACAACCGCCTGTCTTTCTACGGGACCCGGAGCCTGGTCGTCGGCGTCACCGAACTGTACGCGGCGGTCGACCGCGTCGCCGTGGCGCTGGCCGACCGGGCGATGTGGACCGCCGGCAACCCCGTGGTCGTCCTCGCGCAGGTCGCACCCTGGACGCTGTCCGAACCCGAACAGGTGCGGGCCAACGGCGCCGAGGAGTTCGACCCCGAGCTGCAGGCCAACGTCGGCCAGGCGACGCTGGTGATGATCGCGTTGTTGGTGGTGGTGCTGGTCGTGTTGTTCCTGTGATTCTCTATGGCGCCGTTGACTCAATTCGATGACCGCGCTCGGTAGAGGACACCGGCAAAAAGGCCCCCGACCGCTCTCTAGGAATCTCTGAAGAAAAGACGTCGGAGACCGCTGACAGCCAGAAAGCCCCCGGCCGCTCTCTAGGACTTGATATCTCTGACGCCGTCGCCACTGCTGCGACCCGCCAGAAAGCCCCCGGCCGCTCGACTGCGTTCGCCTCGCTTCGCTCGGCTCACCC
>CAZUWC010000034.1:0-10411 GCA_964623935.1 uncultured Halobacteriales archaeon | reverse complement strand
TGCAATACATATGGGTCAGTGCCTCTCGATATCGACCGCCTTCACCGCCAGTAATTCGTCCATCGGCGCGAAGTGCTTCACGTCTGCCGTGATTATCATCAACTCTTCATTCCGGACATAGGGCAGGATGTCGGACTCGTCGTCAGCGTCTTCCGACAGGACGTAATCCGAATAGTCAGGACCGGCAGCCGACGCCCCGCGATGTGTGGCTGCGCGAGGAGATTTTGTGCGATGCGAGTCCCTTGCTACGACATCCGCGTGACCGTTGCGCCTGCCCGTATTTGAATCTACGGGGGCCAAAAGCAGGCCTCCGGTGTAGGTATCGACACCACATACCACTGTTAAACGCCCAGATACCGCTGGCGCAGTTCCTCGTCCTCGCGCAACCGCTCGGTCGAGACCGATTCGACGATGCGGCCCTCGTCGATGACGTAGTGGCGGTCCGCGACGGCGACGGCGGCGGCGACGTTCTGCTCGACGAGCAGGACTGCAATGTCGCTCTCCTCGTTGATGTCGGCGATGATGTCCTCCAGGCGGCGGACGATGTAGGGGGCCAGCCCCTCGAAGGGTTCGTCGAGCAACATCAGGCGAGGATTCGCCGCGAGCGCCCGCGCGATGGCGAGCATCTGCTGTTCGCCGCCGCTCATGTTGCGTGCGTGTTTGCCCCGCATCTCGGCCAGTTCCGGGAAAAAGTCCAGAACCGCCTCCATGGCGAGTGGGTCCTCGGCGTGATTGATCGCGAGTCGGACGTTCTCCTCGACCGAGAGTCTCGGGAAACACCGCCTGTCCTCGGGGACGAAACTCACACCGAGCCTGGCGATCTCGTAGGGGGACTGCCCGAGGAGCGACGCGCCGTCGAACCGGACCTCGCCGCCGAGGACCTCCGGGACGTCACCGCCAGCGATGGCCCGCAGGGTGGTCGTCTTGCCCGCGCCGTTGCGGCCGAGCAGGGAGACCAGCGCCCCCGCCTCGACGGCGAGGTCGACGCCGAACAGCACCTGGCCGGTCTCGTAGCCCGCCTCCAGGCCGGACACCTCCAGCAGGCTCATAGTTCCTCCCGCATCCCGCCAAGGTAGGCGTCCTGGACGGCCTGGTTCTCCTGGACGGCTGCCGGCGGGCCGGTGGCGATCACGCGCCCGCGGTCCAGCACCGAGATGCGGTCACTGACCGAGAGGACGACGTCCATGTCGTGTTCGATGAGCACGACCGTCAGCCCGCGGTCGTCCCGGATGTCCTCGATGAGCTGTGCGGTCTGTGTCGTCGCGCCGGGACTCATCCCCGATGTCGGCTCGTCGAGCAAGAGCACCTCGGGGTCGGTCGCCAGCGCCATCGCGATTCCCAGGCGGCGCTGTTCGCCGTGTGGGAGGTTCCTGGCCTCGGTCTCCAGATACTGGCCCAGCCCGACCGTCTCGGCGATGTCGACGGCACGGTCGCGAGCGACCTCGTAGTGCGACCGGAGGAGGTCCATCGAGAACGCTCCCTGCCGGGCGGTCTGGGCGACCAGGCGGACGTTCTCGAGGACGGTCTGGTCCGCGAAGAGCTGGTTCGACTGGAACGAGCGGGCCATACCCAGGTGCGGGCGTTGCTCCTCGGGGTCGTCCGTTATCTCGCGACCGCCGAGGTAGACGCTCCCCTCGGTCGGTTCGAGGCTCCCCATCACGCAGTTGAACAGCGTGGTCTTCCCGGCACCGTTTGGCCCGATGACCGCCCGCAGTTCGCCTTCCTCGACGGCGAGGCTCGCGTCGTCGACGGCGAGGACTTCGCCGAACGTCCGCGTGAGGTCCTCAACGCCGAGCGCCGCCGACTGCGGGTCGATCACGGGCTCGACGTTCGGTGGCGTGTCGATCCGCTCCTGCCCGGTTCTCGCGCTGTCTTCGGTGCCGTCGGCGTCGCTCATCGCTCCCCCAGGCGCCGTTTCAGGCCGCCCGCGACCGTCCGGACGTATCCCCAGATCCCCTCCTCGGGGGCAGTGAGGACGACCACGACGAACAGCGCCCCGAGGAAGAACTGCCAGAACTGCAGTGCCGGCCCGAGGTTGAGACTCACGACGGCCGTCTCCGTTGTCGGGACGTGCCAGACCTCGAAGTCGGTCAGGAAGTCCTCCACGAACAGCCAGGTGAACGCGCCCGCGATGGGCCCGAAGAAGTAGTTGATGCCGCCCAGCACGGCCATCAGGACGGTGTCGCCGCTGGTGAGGACACCCAGGTTCTCGATGGCCGCCCCGGAGTTGTTGATCTCCAGGAGGACGCCCGCCAGCGCCGAGAGGAGTCCGCTGAAAGTGAGCGACCACACCTTGTAGCTGGTCGTATCGACACCCATCGCACGGGCGAGCTGTTCGTTGTCGCGGATGGCGATCAGCGTCCGCCCGAAGGGCGACCGGATCACCTGCCAGAGGGCGACCATCGCGAGCAGGAAGACGGCAGCCACGACCCAGTACCAGTCGACCCCCGCGCCGAAGACGCGGATGGTGATCTCTCCCCTCGTCTGCTCGACGAATTCCGGGAGCGTCCCCCGGGTGAGACCGTTCGACCCACCGGTCAGTCCCCACGGGTCACGGAGCGCGATGAAGTAGACGGCCTGTGAAACGGCAAGCGTCAGCAGCGCGAAGTAGATTTCGCCCTTGCCGACGATGAGCAACGCCAGGAGGTAGCTGAAGGCGCCGACGGCGAGCAGCGCCAGCGCGACGCCCGCGAAGAACGTGAGCGTCCCGCCCGGCGCCAGGCCGGGCAGGCCGTTCAGCACGACGATGGCGGGAATGTAGACGCCGATCCCGAAGAACATCGCGTGGCCAAACGAGAGCAGGCCGGTGAACCCGAACAGGAGGTTGAACGCGGCGACGAAGATCATGATGATGAGCATCCGGTTGGCGATGGCCTCGAACCCGAGCAGGAGGTCAGTGGAGACGACCGGCCGCAACACGAGCACGAGCGCCAGCAACCCGATCGGGATCCGGTACCGCTCGAAGGTCGACGGGAGGCCGGGGTCGCCGGACGATGCGTCGCTCATTCGAGCAGTCCCTCCTCGCCGAACAGCCCCCGCGGACGGACGAGCAACACGACGATCATCACCAGAAAGGGGATGAGGCGACCGATGCCCTGGACGCTCAGCGCCGAGACGCCGGTGACGACCGCGAGCGAACTCAACACGACCGGGACGAGAAACTGCGCCCAGCCGACGAGCAGGCCGGCGACGACACTCCCGAACAGGCTGCCGACGCCGCCGATGACCACGACGACGAACGCGAGGATGACGAACTCCTCGGCGGTGCCGGGGTCGACGCCGAACTCGACGACCCGGAGCGCCCCGCCGAGGCCGGCGATGACCGACCCGAGGAAGAACATCGCGGTGAAGCGCACGGGGAGGTTGACGCCGACGAACTCGGTCATCTCGCCGTCCTGGACGCCGGCACGCACCGAGAGCCCGAAGTCCGTGTTCGTGATGAGGTAGTAGACAGCGACGACCGACAGCGCCGAGACCAACACGGTAAAGAGGCGGTAGGTGCCGACCTGCGTGACCAGGAGGTCCGTCCCGCCCGTGAGGTAGCCGGGCTTGCTGGGCTGGAGGCCGCTGGCCCCCCAGACGAACCTGGCGGCCTCCTCGACCATCAGCGTCAGCCCGAACGTCGCCAGCAGGCCGATGATGGGATTGGAGCCGTACAGGCGCCGCAGGACGACCACCTCCATGACGATCCCGACGACACCGACCAGGATGGGTGCGACGACCAGCGCCCCCAGGAACGGGACGCCGTAGCTCTCCATGACGGTGAACGTGAAGTACCCGCCGAGCATGAACAGCGCGCCGTGGGCGAAGTTGACGACGCCCATCAGGCCGAGCACGAGCGCCAGGCCAAGCGAGACCATCACGAGGATCATCCCGTAGACGAGGCCGCCGATGGCCTGGTCGATGAACAGCCCGGTCTCCTGGACGGCGGCGTTGGCGAGCAGCACCGCCCCGACGGCGAGTCCGGCGGCCGCACTCGGCGAGAGACCCGCGAGGCGCCGCTGTGTCCGCCGGAGGGGGCCGGCCGTCGCGTCGCTCATCAGAGCGAACAGCCGGTCTCCTCGACCGAACGCGCGACGTCCTCGCCGGCGAACGTCTGCTCGACCTGGAACCACTCCTTGTAGGGGTCGTCGGACATCTCGGCGGTCGGCCGCGAGGAGACCGTGTAGGTCGGCTGGACGAGCTGGTGGTCCCCGGCCCGCCAGAACATCTCGCCGCCGCCCTTCATATCGACGATAGATGACTCGACCTGGTGACCTTCGAGGGCGTCACGCATGGCGTCGGCCTCCGAGGTCCCGGCCCGGATGGCCGCACGCACGCCCTGGTCCATCGAGATGTACCCCAGGATGTGGCGCACGTAGGGGTCCATCTCGCCCTCGTCGGCGACGCGCCCCTTGAAGTCGTCGCCCCCGGGGGCCGCCGGGCCCCAGACCTGGCCCGCGATGTCCAGGATCGAGGCCGACTCCTTGTCCAGCCCCCAGTAGACGATGTCCTCGAGCTGGTGCATCGCCAGGGTGCGGTCCTCCATGCCCTTGGCGATGATCTGGTTGGTCGCCTTCCGCAGGTCGAGGCCGGCGATGAGGACGCCGATGGCCGGCGCCTCGGAGGCCTTGGCACGGTTGACGTACTGGGCGTAGTCGTCGCTGGGGAACGGGACTGCCTCCCTGCCCACGACCGTCTTGCCCTGGTCTTCGAGGATGCCGGCGACGGCCTCCTGTGCGGTCTGGCCCCACGTGTAGTCGGAGTACATCAGGTACCACTCGTCGGCGGCGTCGGCCATCTCCGTGCCGATGGTGTTCGCCAGCATCGAGTTCGACGCCGAGGGGCGGAACACGTACTGGCCACAGCCCGACCCGGTCAGGGCGCTGGAGTGTGCGCCGGTCGGGAAGTAGGTGACGGCGTTCTGTGAGGCCCAGCCCGCGACCTTCAGCGCGACCGCCGAGGAGACCGCGCCCATCAGGAAGTCGACACCGTCCTCGGTCACGAGCGAGCGTGCCTCGTCCAGCGCCGTCGAGGGGTCCAGTTGCGAGTCCGCGGTCGTGAGGTCGATGGAGACGTCCTGTTCGGACTCGAGGTCCTCGATAGCGAGTTCCGCACCCTTCACGGCGGCGTTGCCGAACACCGCGAACGGGCCCGACGTCGAGGTGACCATCCCGATGGAGAGGCTATCCATCCCCGAGCCGCCGTCGGTGCTTCCCCCGCCGTCGCCGCCGTCGCCGCCGTCCCCGTCGCCACCGCCGTCGCCGTCCCCGCCGTCGTCCCCGCCATCGCTCCCGCCGTCCCCGCCATCGCTCCCGTCACCGCCGTCGCCGCCACACCCGGCCAGTCCGACCAGCCCAGCGGCCCCGGTCGCCGCGATGAACCGCCGGCGCGTCGTCGGCCTCCGCCCCGATACGTTCGAGAGTTTCCGGTCGCGTTCCGTCATGAGTACGACAATCAATGACGGGGTCACCACTATAAAACCTGCCATAGGGCCCCCGTCACAGCGCGACACGCGCTGGTCTCCGGTGTCTTGATGTGGCCGGCGCCCCCTCACCTGGGCATGTACCTCGCCGACGAGGCCTGGCCGGACCTCGGTGCGTACTTCGAGTCCGAGTCCCTCGCGCTGGTCCCACTCGGATCGACCGAACAGCACGGCCCGCACCTCCCCGAGAGTACCGACCACCGCATCGCCGAAGCCCTCGCTCGCGAAGCGGCCGAAAGGACCGGCTACCTCTGTACGCCGACGGTGAACGTCGGTGTCAGTTCCCACCACCGGCAGTTCCACGGGACGATGTGGGTCGACGCGTCCGTCTTCCGGGACTACGTCGAATCGCTGACGCGCAGTCTCGCCTCGCACGGTATCGACCGTGTTATATACGTCAACGCCCACGGCGGCAACACCAAGCATCTGCAGGAAGTGGGGCGACGCCTCCGTGACGACGAACTGTTGTATGCGCTGACCTGGATGTGGGACGAGAGCATCCCCGACCTGGTCGATGACCTCTTCGAGACCAACGGCCCCCACGGCGGCCCGAAGGAGACGTCCATGCTGTTGCACATCGACCCCGACCTGGTCCACGAGGACCGCCTGGGCGAGGCCAGGGACGGCGGCCTCGTGGAGTTCGACGAGACGACCGGCCACGTCCACGGCGCTCGCACCTTCTACGACGCCATCGACAACACGGACAACGGCGTGCTGGGCGACCAGACCGACGCCACCGCCGAGAAGGGCCAACGATTGTTCGAGGCCGCCAGCGACGAACTCGTCGACCTCTGTGAGTGGCTGGCCGACCAGGACATCGGGGAGTTGTTGCCCGAGGAACACGTATGAGCGAGGACGGGCACACGGACCGCGCCCAGTCGGGGCTCGACCGGTTGGCGCTCTTCCTGCTCGCACTCTTCCTCGTCTTGCTCGTGACGCCGACGGTCCTCGGTTTCGCGGGGGTCGACGTCCGCGAGTCCGGCGAGAGCGCCGACGAGGAGGCCCCGACGCTGACGGTCCTCGGGATCGAGGGCGTGGCCGTCGACGGGGACCGCGAGTCGGTCGGCGCGGTGCGGGTCACCGTCACGAACGCCGGCGGCGGGGCGATCGACCCCCGCGAGATGACGGCGACGCTCGTGGGGAACGGGACGTACGAACTCGTCGCGGCGGGAGAAGACGGGACCGCGGACGGGAGCTTCGCCGTCGAGTCGACCGACGAGGACGACGATCCTGTCCTGCGCGGACACACCGAGCGTGCCGTCCTCGTGGTCGACCTCGGGACCGACGACGTGGCGGACACCCGGGAGGTCGGCGAGCGCCTCGGCGCGGGTGACTCGGCGACGCTGACGTTCGTGACGTCCGACGGAGCGAGCGTGCGGCTGGTCCTCTCGCCGCCCGAACCACTGCCCGAGACGGGATCAGTCGCGCTCTGAGAGACGGCCCAGTCCGAGCACGCTGTAGTCGTGGTCGGGCGTGTACCGCCGGAACGCGAGGCTGTTGGTCAGCACCGAGACGCTGGAGATGGCCATCGCACCGGCCGCGAGGACGGGCTGGAGCAGTCCCAGCGACGCCAGCGGGATGAGCGTGGTGTTGTACCCCAGCGCCCAGACGAGGTTCTGTTTGATCTTCGCCAGTGTCGCCTCGGAGACCCGGATGGCCTTCAGGACGTCGGCGGGGTCGTCCCGCATCAGCGTCACGTCGGCGGCCTCGATTGCCACGTCGGTCCCGCTGCCGATGGCGACGCCGACGGAGGCGGCCGCGAGGGCGGGTGCGTCGTTGACGCCGTCGCCGACCATCAACGCGCGCCGGCCGTCGGACTGGAGGTCGTCGACGGCGTCGGCCTTCTCGCCGGGCAGGACGCCGGCCCGGACGTTCCAGCGGTCGATTCCGACATCCTGGGCGACGGCGCGGGCCGTCCGCTCGTTGTCGCCGGTGAGCATCCAGACGTCGAGACCGCGCTCGCGGAGGGTCCGGACGGCCTCGCTGGCCGACGGTTTGACCGTGTCCGCGTCGGCAACAACACCGACGGCACGCCCCCCCAGTGTGACGGCCATCGCGGTCTTGCCCTCGCGCTCCAGGCGGTCCATCGCGCCCTCGACCGGGCCGGTGTCGACGCCCTCGTCGCGGAGGAGTTTGCGGTTGCCCACGAGGACCTCGCCGTGCTCGGTGCTCGCCCGCACGCCGTGACCGGGCACGTTCTCGAAGCGCTCGGGTTCGGAGACGACGAGGCCGCGCTCGCGGGCACCCGCGACAATGGCCTCGGCCAGCGGGTGTTCGCTGTTGTACTCGGCGCTGGCGGCCAGTTCGAGGACGAACTCCTCGGTGACCGGTTCGGCGAGCACTCCACCGTCTGGCGCCGCGCCCTCCCCGACATCGCCGCCGTCGGTCGCGGCATCGACGGCCACCACGTCGGTCAGTTCCATCTCGCCCTCGGTGAGCGTCCCGGTCTTGTCGAAGACGACGGTGTCGACGTCCCGGACCCGCTCCAGAATGTCGCCGCCCTCGAAGAGGACGCCGTTGCGGGCGCCGATGGCGGTCCCGACCATGGTTGCGGCGGGCGTCGCCAGCCCCAGCGCGCAGGGACACGCGATGAGCACCGCGCTGGCGAAGACGACGACCGCGAACTCCCCGACGCCGACGGTCGCCGGGCCGCCGGCCGCGAGCCCCCACAGCGGGAGGGCGCCGACGAAGCCGGCGAGCGCGTCAGGGAACAGGGACCAGACTATCGCCCACACCAGGGCGTTGGCGATGACGGCGGGCACGAAGTACGCGGAGATGCGGTCGGCGACGTTCTGGATGTCGGGCTGGCGGGACTGGGCGCTCCGGACGCGCTCGACGATCTGCTGGATCGCGGTCTCTTCGCCGACATTGGTGGCCTCGACCACGAGGACGCCGTTCTCGTTGATGGTCGAGCCGATGACCTCCTCGCCCGGCCGCTTCTCGACGGGGACGGACTCGCCCGTGATGGCCGACTCGTCGACCGCCGACTCGCCGTCGACGACGACGCCGTCGGTGGGTACCTTCTCGCCCGGGCGGACCTTCAGACGGTCCCCCACGGTGACGTCCTCGACCGGCACCTCGCGCTCGGTGCCGTCCTCGGCGACGAGCGTGGCGGTGTCGGCCTCCATCGCCAGGAGTTCGCGGATGGCCTCGCCGGCCTGGCTCTTCGAGCGGGCCTCCAGGTAGTTGCCCAGCGTGATGAACACGAGAATGAACGCCGCCGTGTCGAAGTACAGGCCCGTACTCGCGATGAGACCTGCGAGCGCAGCCACGGAGTAGAAGTAGGCCGTCGAGGAACCCAGCGCGATGAGGACGTCCATGTTCGCGGTCCGGTTGCGGACGACTGCCTTGTAGGAGTTGACGTAGTACTGTTTTCCCAGGAGCGCCTGGACTGGCGTCGCCAGGAGGAACGCGACCCAACCGCGACTCAGTCCCAGAATCCGCTCGGGCAACAGCCCGGGCGCGAGCAGTTCGGCGGCCATCATCGCGAGCAACGGCACGGAGAGGACGGCACCGAACAGCGTCAGCCGTAGCAGCCGGCGTCGTTCGGCCGCCTGGACGCCCTCGCGGCGCTCTTGGTCGCTCTCCTCGCCACCCTCGTCGCCGCGGACCGGCGTGTACCCCGCGTCCTCGATGGCATCGTCGATGACCGCCCGCGTCGCGTCGGCGGGGTTGTACGCCACCCGGGCCTCGTCGGCGGCGAAGTTCACCTCGGCGCGGACGACACCCGGCGTTCCCTCCAGGCGCGTTTCGATGGTTTCGGCACAGTTCGCGCAGGTCATATCCGCCACGCCGATGGAGACGGACTCGACGGCCGCCTCGTAGCCCGCCTCCTCGATGGCGTCGTAGATGGCCGACAGTGGGACCGCGTCGGGGTCGTACTCGACGCTCCCGCCGTCGGTCGCGGCGTTGGCATCGACGGAGACGACTCCCTCCAGCGCGCCGACCCGCTCCTCGATCGTCGAGGCACAACTGGCACACGTCATCCCACCCAGTTCCAGCCTCGCTGTGCGCGTACCCATGGTAGTTCTATCTACGGTCCCCTCGTTCAATGCGTTTCTGCTTAATATTCAAAAGTAAATTAGTACTTTGAGTTTGGAGATGAAGGTGAATTACGCTCCCTCCTGGATGCGCTCGTACTGCTCGACGAACGCGGCCCGGCAACTCCCACAGCAGAAGTGATAGACGTCACCGTCGAGGCGTTCGGTCTCGCCCTCGCGGGTGACCGTGTTGCCACACTCGACACAGGTCGGCGCGAACTCGGCCGACCCGACCCGCGGGGTCCACTCCCTGTCGGCCAGCAGGCGGACGTCGTACTCCCGGACCTCCTCGCCGTCGAGGGCGTCACCGAGCACCCCTTCGGGGTCCGCCTCGGGGACGACCGCAGTACAGACGAGGCGGTCGTCGACGGTCCGGAAGACGGACTCGACCGCATCGGTGTCCGAGAGTGCCTCGCCGAGGTCGGCGGCGGTCCCCGGCCGGGCGGTGAGCGTCACGAGCACCGGCACCCCCTCCCGGAGCAGCGAGCGGTCGAGGTCGACGGTGAACCGGCGGAGGAGTCCCATCTCGCGGAGGCGGTCGACGCGGTCCGAAACTGCGGGCGCCGAGAGGTCGACCGCCTCGGCGATATCGCTGTAGGGACGCCGGGCGTCCTCGGCGAGCAGACGGATGATCTCGCGGTCGGTGTCGTCCAGGCCGCGCATACCGGTCCGAGGAGTGGCCCGCCAAAGTGGGTTTCGTCGGCGTTCGCGGTAGTGACAACTCAGCGAGATTTCCCACCAGTCGGTTCGAGATGATTGCTTCTGTATAATTGTCGCTTGAGGTGAATTTGTCGCAACCACATACAGCCAGAAAGCCCCCGCGGGCTCGGCTCCCGCGGCTCGTTGCGCTCCTCACTTCGTTGCGGTGCTTACTTCGCCGGGGTCCGCCCAGCCCGCGGCCCCTTTC
>CAZUWC010000033.1:0-10821 GCA_964623935.1 uncultured Halobacteriales archaeon | reverse complement strand
CGCCGAGAACGGCTGTCAGTGTCCCATCCTCTACCCGCTGGGTGACGACCCCGAGTTGATGATCGACGAGTTTGCGGACGGGTACATGTAGTCGCGTCCGAACGTTTACAGACTCTCCCACTCGAAGTGGGAATATGCCGACGGTGGACGACAAGGGGCGGATCGTCCTTCCGAAGGAACTGCGCGAGCGGCTCGGTATCACTCCCGGGACGGGGGTCACCATCCACGAGGAAGACGGACGAGTGGTGGTCGTGCCCGAAGACGATCCCGAACAGATTATCGGACGCATGGAGCACCTCGTCGAAGAAACGGTCCCGAAGAACGGTGAGAGGACCCCTCTGGAGAATGGAATCGATCCGATTGCTCGAAAGCACAGAGAGGCAATTCGACGGGTAGCAGAGGATTCGACCGATGAGTGACGCTGAACGACTACCTCACCGGGTGATCCTCTCCAATCTCCCGTAGTTTCCGCTGGACCTTCGTGTAGACCTGCGGGTGTAGATTCATCCCCTCGTCGACGAGTTCGTAGAGCACGTCGACGCCCTCCTCGCCGTCGAGCGTTCCGTCCCGGAGACACGCGAGCAGCAGCGTCGTGACCCACCAGGTATCGACACCGTGGCTGCGGGCCACCTCGATGAGGCCCTTGTCGTTCGCGAGCAGCGACTCTTCACGGCGGTCCGCGAGCAAGACGACTGCTGCGTCCCCGGCAGCGATCCCTTCGAGAGTCGCCAGTTCGTCGGTGCCGTCCGGTGTCTCCGCCACGGTCGCATCCTCGACGAGTCGGGACAGCGCGCTCGTGCCACGTTCCCCCTCGACGAGGACTTCCTCGCGGACTGCTTCTTTGACGCGAACTGTCTCGAACGTCGCCGGTATCAGACCGGGGCGGCCGACACGCGCAAGCGGAATGAGCGCCGAGGAGTCGACGACGACCATCTATAGCCGTTCCAGATCGCGGTCGAGGTCCTCGGCGGTGTACCCCACGTCGATCCCCTCCGCTGCGGCGAGGTTCAGCATCTCCACGTACTCGATGCCCGCCTGCTCGGCCGCCGTTCGAAGTGTCACCTCGTTGTTTTCGAGCCGTTCCAGCGCCCGCTCCGTCCGCCACTCTTCCAGCCCCTCTCTGATGAGTCGCCGGAGGACCTCCGAGCGGTCGGCACTCAGTTCCGCCTCGAGTTCCGCGAGCGCGCGCTCGTCGTCCTCGGGTATCCGGGTCGTGACCGTCTTCATCTGTATGTCGAGCTACGTTACGATATGGGGTAAACGTAACGGCAATCACGTCATACGGATTGCTGTCGTTCTTTGCCGGATCGACTGCCAGACAGCGTTCGGTCGATCCGGCAATGACTTACAGCAATCACTGTATCAATCGTCGGCCGCCGCCTGCTCTGCGGTCCCGTACAGCGCCTCGACCTCAGCGATATCGGGGTCGACGCGCTCGACGCCGCCCGTCGCCTGTTTCGCGCTCTCGGTGTCTTTCAGGCCGAAGCCCGTCGAGGCGACGACGACCGTGTCCCCGCTGTCGACGATTCCCCGATCCAGTGCCTCCTGTACGCCCGCGATGGGTGCAGCGGCGGCGGGTTCGGCGTAGATGCCCTCGGTGCTGCCCAGCAGGACTTCTGCGTCCATGATGTCCTCGTCAGAGACCAGCACCGACGTGCCGCCACTCTCCTCCAGCGCGCGGCAGGCTTTGACGACGTTTCGCGGGACGCCGACGGCGATGGAGTCGGCCATCGTCTCCGCGACTGTCCCGGGGTCCTCGGTGCCGTGGAAGGCGTCGTGGATGGCAGTCGCGCCCTCTGCCTGGACGCCGAGCATCTTCGGGTGCTCCTCGACGTAGCCCAGTTCGTAGAACTCCCGGAGCCCCTTCCAGGCGCCGGCGATGGTACAGCCGTCGCCCATCGAGAAGACCACCCAGTCCGGGATCTCGCCCCGGACCAGAGACTGCTCGGCGAGTTCGAGGCCGGCAGT
Source organism: uncultured Halobacteriales archaeon (assembly GCA_964623935.1). GTDB lineage: Archaea > Halobacteriota > Halobacteria > Halobacteriales > Haloarculaceae > SW-9-67-25. Next base: position 8,853 of record CAZUWC010000033.1, on the reverse strand, counting down.
GCGCTTGCCCTCGACCTGGAAGGGGTTGATGGCGGCGTTGCGGTTGTACCAGCCGTAGCGTTCGGTGACCTCGACCGAGAGGTCGTAGGCCTCGTCGTAGGTCCCCTCGACGGCGAGGACGTCCGCGCCGTAGACCAGCGGCTGGGCGAGTTTTCCCTCGGGTGCCGACCCGGGGACGAAGATGCGACAGTCCAGGCCGCCGCGGGCGGCGTAGCCACACAGCGAGGCCGCCGCATTCCCGGTCGAGGCGCAGGTGATGACCTCCCGGCCGGCGTGGCGGGCCTTCGTGACCGCGACCGAGGAGGCACGGTCCTTGAAACAGCCCGTCGGATTGCGGCCGTCGTCCTTGACGAGCGTCTCGACGCCCAGTTCCTCGCTCAGCGTCGGCGCCTCGAAGAGGTCGGTACCGCCCTCGTTGAGCGTCACGGGGTCGGCGTCGTCGTCGACCGGGAGGAACGGTTCGTACTTCCACTGGGAGCGGATGGTGCCGTCGAGGTCCGCCTCGAAGTTCTCGTCGATGACGTCGTAGTCGTACGTGACTTCGAGGACGCCCTTCGTGCCTTCGTGTTCGTCGCAGGTGTAGATGATCTGGTGAGGGTCGTACTCCGCCCCGCAGAGGACACATTCCAGTGTACTGACGTGGTTCATCGCCATGCCGGATACCAGTCCGCGCCGACAGTTAAAGCTCAGGGCATCGGTTCGCGTGCCAGGAACTCGCCGTCCCCGGGGTCGGACAGTACCTCGTGGTCCCGGGCCACGACCTCCCCGTCGGCGATTACCGTATCCACCCGGGCGCTCCACTCCCGCCCCTCGTAGGGGGTCCAGCCGCCGTTGAACGTAAGGTCGGCCGCCGAGACCGTCCAGTCCTCCTCCCGGAGGAGCACCAGGTCGGCGTCGGTCCCCACCCGGAGGAGGCCCTTCCGCGGGAAGACCCTGGCCTCTTTTGCGGGGCGGGCACAGACCAGCTCACAGAGTCGGGGCCAGGAGAGGCGTCCCTCGTGGACGCCCTCGCTGACGAGAAATTCGAGCATCGTCTCGATGCCCGGCAGGCCAGCGTAGGGCTCCCAGATGTTCTCCCAGCCAGGCTCGCGCTCCTCGCGGTCGGTGGGGAAGTGCTCGCTGGCCACGAGGTCGATAGTGCCGTCCTGGACGGCGTCCCAGAGGCGCTCGACCTCCTCCTGGGATTTGAGGCTGGGGTTCACCTTCAGGAAGGGGCCCTTCTCGGCGACGTCTGCCTTCGAGAACGCGAGGTAGTGCGGACAGGACTCCAGGGTCACCGGCACCTTTCCCCGGGCCTTGAATCGGGCACCCTCGCGCGCGCCGCTGCCGCTGGAGACGTGGACGACGTGGATCGGGCAGCCGGTGTACTCCGCGAAGAAGCCCACGCGGGTGATGGCGTCCAGTTCCGCCTCGACCGGTCGTGAGTCCATGTAGACCTCGGGGTCGTCCGAGTCGATCCCCGCCCGGGCGTGGTCCATGATCCCCTGGGTCTCGCAGTGGACGCGGACCTTCCCGCCGGCCGCGCCGACGCGGTCCATCAGTTCGACGATGGTCCGGTCCTCGGCGAGGTACGGGTCGGCCGTGAAGGTCTTGAAATCGCGGGTTCCCTCCGCAATGATGCCCTCGACGTCGATCTCCGAATCCTGGACGTTGCCACAGACCAGCCCGAAATCGACGTGCGCGAGGTCCTCGCACTCACGGCGTTTGTCGCGGAACGCAGCGGGCGTCGTGACCGGCGTCTGCGTGGGCAACTCGACGACGGTCGTCACCCCGCCCGCGACGGCGCTGGCGGTCTGTGAAGCGAAGTCGATGCCATCCGGGAATAGCTGTTCGTCGTGCATGTGGTTGTGAACGTCCACCACGCCGGGGAGTGCGACCATACCGTCGGCGGCGACGACGTCCTCGGCCTCGGGCGCGAGGTCGGGTCCGAGGGCGGCGATTTCGCCGTCCTCGATGGCGATGTCGGCCCGCTCCACGCCGCTCGGACTCACGACGTCGGCGCCGGTAATGAGTCGGTCGGTCATAGGGCCACCGTGGTGCGGCCGACCAAAGTAGTTTTGTGGACGCCAGGTGATGGTGGGGTGTGATACTCAACGCCGGGACGCTCGTCACGATGAACGACGAGCGCGAGGTCCGAGAAGAGTGCCACGTGGTCGTCGAGGACGGCACAGTCGCCGCCATCGAGGATGGCTACGCCCCCGACGCCGACGTCGACGCCCGCGGCGAAGTCGTGATTCCGGGACTCGTCAACTGCCACACCCACATGTACGCGCTCCCCATCCGGGGTGCCCCCCTCGAGGTCGCTCCCGAGAGTTTCTACGAGGCGCTCGTGGACATCTGGTGGCGCGTCGACGAGGCCTTCACCGAGGAGGACGCCCGTCTCTCGGCGCTGGGTTCCTGTTCCGAGATGCTGGAGAGCGGCGTCACCGCCTTCTGTGACAACTACTCCGGGCCGAACACGCTGCCGGGTGCGCTGGACGCTGTCGCCGACGGGGTCGCCTCGACACCCATCCGCGGACTGATCACCTTCGAGCAGACCGCCCGTAACTCCGAGGAGGAGGCGATGGCCGGCCTCGAAGAGAATCAGCGTTTCGTCCACGAGGGCGAAGACGACTACGACCGCGTGGATGGGCACTACTGTCTGCACACCCTCTTCACGAACACCGAGTCGGTCGTCGAGGCGACCGTCGAGCGGGCCCGCGAGGACGACCGACCGATACAGATTCACCTGGAGGAGGGACTCGTCGACGTCCACCGCGCCATCGAGGACTACGGCAAGCGACCAGTTCCGGCCCTCGCGGAGATGGGCTTTCTCGACGCCGAGGTGATCGCCGCCCACTGCGTCCACTCCACCGAGCGGGAGCTCGAAATCCTCGCCGACCACGACGTGGCCGTCGCCCACAACCCCTACTCGAACATCAACAACGCCGTCGGCATCGCGGACGTCGAGACGATGGAAGCGGAGGGGATGACCATCGGCATCGGCGACGACGGCTGGGACCCCGACATGTTCGAGACGATGCGCTCGGCGGTGGGCATCCACAAACTGAAACAGTCGAATCCGAGTGGGTTCGACATGGCGAAAGCCCTGGAGTGGGCCACCATCGGCTCGGCCGAAGTGATGGGGATGGCCGACGAAATCGGCAGCATCGAAACGGGCAAGCGCGCGGACTTCGTCACGCTCGACCTCGGGCCGAACCCGGTCCTCCCCGGGAGTGCGCCCTACTACGTGGTCAGCGCGGCATCCCGCGCCGACGTCTCCCGGACGATCGTCGACGGTGACGTGGCCTACGAACGCGGCGAGGGAGTCAGCGGCGTCGACGAGGCGGACCGCCGTGCGATCGGCGAGGCGAGCGAACGGCTCTGGAATCGTCTCTGAGTGCGTGTACCTGGCGGAGCGTTCTTCTGACGTCTTTCCAGCAGACTGGAAAAGGGCCGACGAGCAGGCAGACGGTGCCGATCAACACCAGCCAGCGGGGGGGTTCTCCGGTGCCCGGGGGACAGTCCACTCGTAGATAGCCGCGGTCGTACCGTCGGCGCGCGTCAGTACGACGCGGTAGGTCTGGCCGGCCTCGCAGACGTGATCCAGTGCGCCGTCACTGCTGTGTCCGTCGATGTGGACGAACTCGCTCGCGTTCACGTGGGACCCGCCGGTCCAGACGTCCGACCACGCCACGGTATTGCCGGAATCGTCCTTGATCAGGATCCTGTCGGCATCGAGCGTGCGACCTGCCTCGTGGGTGATCTCCACGTAGGGTTTGTCCCCGTTGTCCTCGCCCGCCGGGACGTACTCGTACTCGAAGGCCTCGGCTGGAATCGGCTCTTCGAGTTCGCTCTCGAACCCGAGTGCCAAAGAGGCGAGGACCGTGGACAGGAGGACGACGATCACGACCATCAACACGGTTCCCACGACGACTGATACTCCGCGGTCGCTCTGCGGTGGGGGACAGTTCGGTCGCATGCGTTCTGTTATCATGTTTGATTTTGATAGATATAAACCCCCCGCAGCCTTTTCAGCGGCTGAATATCGGGAATGAAAACGACGGCAACTCTCCGCGAAAACTGCGTGTCCCCCGGCCCGGAGGGGCGGTCACTCTACGACGGGATAGAGCACGACGTCCACGGGAGCATCCGCAGGGAGGTCCTCGGTCGTGAGCACGAACCCGTCTGCCCGGCTCGCCCGCGTGCTCGAGGAGAGCACGCTGGGGTCGAACTGTCTCTCGTAGACCGACAGCGGCGAATCGGCGTGGCCCAGGGGCATCGCCTCGCCGTCCGCCACATTCACGGGGACGGCGTACTCGAAGCCCGACGGCCCGAGGGTGACCTCGCGCTGGAGGGTCGCCTCGACGGTCGAGAGGTCGGTCCGGCCCGTGAAGAACGGCCGCGCCACGAGCGTGGTGATGGCGTGGGCGCCGACGGGCTTGCCCGGGATGGCGAAGACAGTGGCGTCGTGGTCGGACAGTGTCGCCAGGGCGATGGGTTTGCCCGGACGGAGGCGGACGCGATGGAAGTGGACCTCGCCGAGGTCGGCCAGGGCACGCACGACGTAGTCCTTGTGTCCGACGCTGGTCCCGCCCGTGGTGAGCACGACGTCGTACTCCGCCGCCAGGTCGGCGATCCGAGTTCGAACGCGGTCGAACTCGTCGGGAACGCTCCCCTCGTAGGTCGGGTCGTGCCCCCATGCGCTGGCGAGGCCCGCAAGCATCGGCGAGTCGAGGTCCTGCTGGCGTTCCTCGTGGATCTCGGTCCCGGTCGCGAGCACACTCACCGCAAATCGCTCACGGACCTCCACGGTCTCACGGCCGATGTCTCCGAGCAGCAGGGCGTCCTTTGGCGAGACGCGCTCACCCGCTTCGAAGAGCACCTCCCCCTCGGCGACGTTGCTCCCGCGCTCGTAGGTGTAGGTCCCCGGTTCGAGGGGCGTCCCCGAGAGCTGGCCGTCCTCGACGGTCGCCTCCTCCCGCTTCAGGACGGCGTTGGCCTCCGGTGGGAGCGGCGCGCCGGTGGCTATCTCGACGGCCTCGCCCGCCTCGATGGACGGCGGCTCGTCCTCGGGGAAGATTTCGCTGTCGGCGAGGGTGAGCGGGTACCCGTCGGTCGCGTCGAAGGCGTACCCGTCCATCGTCGAGTGGTCGTGGGCGGGCACGTCTCCTGGGGCAACGATTTCCTCTGCCAGGACCCGACCCGGCAGGGCGTCGATGCCGACCGTCTCGGTTGTCCGGTCGGCGAGTGCCGACGCCCGGACGTCGAGCACCGTCTCGACCGCGTCCTCGCGCCACACCATGTCCTCGTGGTCGTGAGCCATGCCCCGGCGTAGGGCCGTCGGCACAAAAAGACTGGCGAGGGGTGGACCCATGGCCTGTACCTTGATTTAGGCCTCCCTAAAATACACCGCAGATGAAAGTACCGGTTAGGGAAACTTTTAGTGGACCGCTTTCCCATTAACGCATGGTAGTGTGACAATGACACGGACACCCGAGGCAGGAGCGAGGACGAGGTAGCATGGAGTTCGAGGGGACTTTCACGATCGAAGACGTCTCGGCCGAGGAGGTGTGGCTGTCGCTCTCGGACCCCTACATGATCAAACAGTCGCTGCCGGGTTGTCAGTTCCTCACGAGTGTCGAGGATCCGGACGACGTGGACTTCGAGGGGCTCCGGGACGACGAACCCGAGGAGGACCCACCACTCCTGCCCGATGCCGACCCGGAGGAAGTGGAAGCCCGCGGGTTCGCCGAAGAGGGGCACTACGCGGCGCTGCTGGAGTTGAAGGTCGGGGCGGTCAAGCCGAGCTTCCGGACGGTCGTCACTATCGACGAGTGGGACTACCCGACCGGGGCAGCGTCGGGCGAAGGCTCCGCGAGTGGCAGTTCCTTCGAGATGGACTCGGGGATGGAACTCTCGGAGACCGACGAGGGTGTCGAGATCGCGTGGAACGCGGAGGCGGACGTGTTCGGGCGGATCGCCCAGATGGGCCAGCGGGTCATCAATCCGGTGGCCGACCGCGTCGTCAGCCGGTTTTTCGGCAACATCGAGGACCAGCTCACCGAAGTCGCAGAGGAGGACGAGTCCAGCGGCCTGCGGGACCGCATCAAGGGCATGTTCTGACGGGACGCATCGACCGGCCCGCGGGGGCCGAACCGAACGGAGACGAAGACATCGGACACATGGCAGAACACGACATCACGCTCACGGTAAACGGGAACGAACAGGAACTGACAGTCGAGTCACGAACCCTTCTGGTCCACGCACTGCGGGACGAACTGGGCTATACGGGGCCGAACGTCGGCTGTGAATCGAGCTTGTGTGGGGCCTGTACCGTCCACGTCGACGGGAAGGCGGTCAAGTCCTGCACGATGCTGGCGGTCCAGGCCGACGACACGGACGTGACGACAGTCGAGGGCCTCGACGAGGGCGGGGAGTTCCACCCCATTCAGGAGTCCTTCCAGGAGGAACACGGCCTCCAGTGTGGCTACTGCACGCCCGGGATGATGATGACGGCGGTGGACTTCCTGGACGAGCACGACGACCCCGACCGCGAGGAGATCCGGGAGGCCCTGGAGGGGAACCTCTGTCGGTGCACCGGCTACCAGAACATCGTCAACGCCGTCGAGACGGCAGCGGACAAGATGGGCGGCCCCAGCGCCGCCGCAGGAGGTGACGACTGATGAGCATCGAGACAACAGACCCGAGCGAGATCGACCCGGCGGAGATACTTGGATCGGCCATCGAACGGCGCGAGGACCCCGCACTCATCACCGGCGACGCGGAGTACACCGACGACATCCAGTACCCGCGGATGACCCACATGGCGGTCAAACGGAGCCAGCACGCCCACGCGAAGATCGAGGACGTCGACACCGCCGAGGCAGAGGCGATGGACGGCGTCGTCGACGTCTTCACCGCCGAGGACCTCGACGTCCCCGGCGCACTCCCGGTGGGCTGGCTGCTGGAGACCTTGCGGCAGGTCGACCACCCCATTCTGGCGGGCGAGCGCGCCCGGTACCAGGGTGACGGCGTCGCAATCGTCGTCGCCGAAGACAGGTACACCGCCCAGGACGCAATCGACGCAATCGACGTCGAGTACGAGCGCATGGACGCGGTCACCTCGCCGGGCGACGCGCTCAACGGCGACGCGCCGGACCTCCACGACGACGCGGAGGACAACGTCGCCTTCGAGTGGGAGATCGGCAACGCCGACGAGACCGAGGCGGCCTTCGAGAACGCCGACCACACCGTGGAACTCGAGGTGGACAACCAGCTCCTGATCCCGAACGCGATGGAGCCACGCGCGGCCGTCGCGGACTACAACCCCTCGGAGGATCACCTGGAACTGGCGATGACCAGCCAGAACCCCCACGTCCACCGCCTGCTGATGGCCGGGGTCATCGACCACCCCGAGAACAAACTCTCCATCCGGGCGCCGGACGTCGGCGGCGGCTTCGGCAGCAAGATCCACCACTACGCCGACGAGGCGCTCACCGCGTGGGCGGCAAAGCAGGTCGAACGCCCCGTCAAGTGGGTCGCCACCCGCTCGGAGACCTACCAGACCGACGCGCTCGGCCGGGGTCACGAGACGGTCGGACGCGTCGCGATGGACGACGACGGGACGATTACGGGCCTGAAGGTCGACACCAAGGCCAACCTCGGGGCTTACCTCTCGACCTTTGCCCCCTCCATCCCGACCTACCTCTACGGGACGCTCCTGTCGGGCCAGTACGAGATCCCGGCCATCCACTGCGAGGTGACCGGCGCGTTCACGAACGTCCCGCCGGTCGACGCGTACCGGGGGGCCGGCCGGCCCGAGGCCTCCTACATCGTCGAGCGCCTCATGAAGAAGGCCGCCGACCACATGGACATGGACCCGGCGGAGTTCCGCCGGCACAACTTCGTGCCCGGGGACGCGTTCCCCTACGAGACGCCGGTCGCGATGGTCTACGATTCGGGCGACTACGAGAAGACGCTGGACCGGGCCCTGGAGATGCTCGACTACGAGGAGTTCCGCGAGCGCCAGGAAGCGGCCCGCGAGGAGGGTCGCTACCTCGGCGTGGGCTTCTCGGCGTACATCGAGGCCTGCGGGATTGCACCCTCGGAACTCGTCGGGCAACTGGGCGCCCAGGCCGGCCTCTGGGAGTCCTCGCTGGTGCGGTTCCAGCCTTCGGGGACCGTCACCGCGTATCTGGGCACGTCCGGCCACGGCCAGGGCCACGACACCACCTACTCGCAGATCCTCGCCAGCGAACTCGGCATCGACTACGAGGACATCGACATCGTCGAGGGTGACACCGACGAGATCCCACAGGGAATGGGCACGTACGGCTCGCGCTCGGCGGCGGTCGGCGGGTCCGCGCTGGTCCAGAGTGCGCGGAAGGTCGTCGAGAAGGCCAAATCGATTGCGGCCCACCAACTCGAAGCGAGCGAGGACGACATCGAGTTCGAGGACGGCGAGTTCCAGGTCGCCGGCGCCCCCGACCGCTCGATGCACATCCAGGACGTCGCGGGCGCGGCCTACCTCGCACACGACATGCCCGAAGACGTCGAGCCCGGGCTGGAGGCGTCGAGCTTCTACGACCCCGAGAACTTCGTGTTCCCGTTCGGGATGCACGCCGCCATCGTCGAAGTCGACCCCGACACCGGGGAGATCGACTTCGAGACCTACGTCGCGGTCGACGACGTGGGCAACCAGATCAACCCCAAGATCGTCGAGGGGCAGATCCACGGCGGCGTCGCCCAGGGCGTCGGCCAGGCCCTCTACGAGGGCGCCGAGTACGACGACAACGGCCAGCTCATGACGGGGTCGATGCAGGACTACACCGTCCCGAAGGCGATGCACATCCCCGAGATGGAGACCGACTC
>CAZUWC010000032.1:0-10843 GCA_964623935.1 uncultured Halobacteriales archaeon | reverse complement strand
TCCTGGTACTTCGACCCGCGGTCGACGCCGTAGGGCCGCTCGGCCGGCGAGGTCAACTCCGTGAAGATCACCTGCGAGATCCGCATGTCCGGCGTCAGCGATACTGGGGCGGTACCGAGATTGGAGAGTTCGAGCGTTATCTGGCCCGAGTAACCGGGGTCGACGACGCCCGCAGTGGCGTGGATGACAATTGCGAGGCGGCCAAGCGAGGACCGGCCCTGCACGTGTGCGATGAGGTCCGGCGGGATTTCGACGCGCTCGCGGGTCGTCCCGAGCACGAAGTCGCCGGGGTGGAGGATGAACTCGCCGTCCTCCGGGACGACTGTCTCCTCGACGTACTCGTCGGTCTCGGTCTCGCTCTCGGGGTGGATGCAGGGGATGTTCGCGTGCTGGAACTCCAGGAACGTCCGCCCCAGGCGGAGGTCGACGCTGGCGGGCTGGATCTGCAGGTCAGGGTCGTCGAGGGGTTCGACGACGAGGTCACCCTCCTCCAGGCGCCGGGCGATGTCCGCGTCCGAGAGTATCATACCGGTAGGAACCGGGCGGCCGGTGTAAAATCCCCGGTTGTATCGCCCCTGGATGGCGGTTTCATTCCCGATAATCGAGGGCACGGTTTTATTATCGATACGCAACAGAATGGTGGATTATGGCGACGGACCGGTTGTCTGGAGCGGTCGGATTCGGCGTCGAGCGGACGGGACGAAGCAGCGTACACGCACTGGTCGCCGAGGACTGGCGGACGCTCTCACTGACACCGCTGGTCGTCCTCGCGGCGGCGAGTGTGTTGCTGGACGGGCTCACGACCTACGTCGTCATCGTCTCCCCTGCCTTCGCCGAGCAGAACGTCGTGCTCGCGTGGCTGGCAGGCCACCACCCACTCCTCGCCGTCGGCTGGCTGGTCGCCAACGCGGGCCTGTTCGTCCTCCTCGCGGCCGTCTCGCTCGGATGGATCTCGACCGTCGCCGGGGTCCTCACGGTCTGTACCAACGGGCTCCTGGCGGCCAGCAACCTCGTCCTGTTCGCGACGGGAACCGCGCTGGTCACGATGGCCGGATTCGACGTCGGCGTCGCCGTCCACTTCCTCTCGCCACTGCTGGGCGTGGGTGTCGGCCTCCTCCTCGAGTGGACCCGATACGGGCTGCCGTTCCGGGAGGCGCTGGTCGTTTCGACGCTGTATCTCCTCCTCGAAATCGGTCCGATCACACTGCTCTGACCCCCCAGGCGGCGATGGCCAGGTCTATGGGTTCCCACCCCCAAACGCGGACATGAAGCAGGCGATCGTCGCCCGCGCGGACCTCGGGATGAGCGAGGGGAAACTCGCAGCGCAGGTCGCCCACGCCTCGCTCATGGCCTACGAGGCGGCCGACGACCGGACGCGCTCGGCCTGGAAGGGTGACGGCCAGAAGAAGATCGTCCTCCGTGCCGACGGCGAGTCCGCACTCTTCGAACTCGCAGAGGCCGCCGACGTCGAGGGACTCCCACACGCCGTCGTCCGCGACGCCGGCCACACTCAACTGGAACCGGGGACGGCCACCACGTTCGCCGTCGGCCCCGCCGCCGAGGAGCGCGTCGACGCCGTCACGGGTGACCTGGCGCTGTACTGACCCTTCCAGTGGTATCGCGACACAATATTTTTATACGATAATCCCTTACCCGAAGTGAGTAACGCGGCAACCAACGACGAAGACACAGATTCAATGCAGGACAACCAACAGCAGGCATACGACCGCGGTATCACCATCTTCTCGCCCGACGGGCGCCTCTACCAGGTGGAGTACGCCCGGGAGGCAGTCGAGCGCGGCAGCGCGAGCGTCGGCGTCCGGACGGCCGAGGGAGTGGTGCTTGCGGCGAACAGACAGACGCGCTCGCCGCTGATCGAGCGCGAGAGCATCGAGAAAATCCACGCCGTCGACGACCACGTCGGCGTCGCGAGCGCGGGCCACGTCGCCGACGCCCGCAAACTCATCGACGTCGCGCGCCAGGAGGCGCAGGTCGAACAGTTGCGGTACGGCCAGCCTGTCGGCGTCGAGACGCTCACGAAGACCGTCACCGACCACGTCCAGCAGTACACCCAGACTGGCGGCGCCCGCCCGTTCGGGGTGGCGCTGCTGGTCGGCGGCATCGAGAACGGCCAGCCGCGCCTCTTCGAGACGGACCCCTCGGGGACGCCCTACGAGTGGCAGGCCGTCGCGGTCGGCTCCGGCAGCGACGAGATCAGGTCCTACCTGGAGGCGGAGTACCGCCCGGAGATGGACCTCGCGGGTGGGGTGGCGCTCGCACTCGACGCCCTCGGGGAAGTCCAGGAGGACATCGACGCCGACAGCGTCGAAGTCGCGACGGTCGACGTCGAGTCCGAGCAGTTCCGGACACTCCCCGCCGAGCAGGTCGCGGACCACCTCGCGGAGACCGACATCGGCGGTGACGAGGAATGACTGACTTCGAGAGTCGCGCGACCCGCGACCCCTACGAGCCAGAGCTGGCTCCCTTCCAGGAGGCCACCGACCCGGGAGAGCAGGGCGGTTCGGTGGCCAAGACCGGCACCACGACGGTCGGCCTCACCACGGCGGACGGCGTCGTGGTGGGGACTGACCGGCGGGCCAGCCTCGCCGGCCGGTTCGTCTCGAACAAGAACGTCGTCAAAGTCGAGCAGGTCCACCCGACTGCCGTGCTGACCCTCGTGGGCTCGGTCGGCGGCGCCCAGTCGTTCATCCGGTCGCTGCGCGCCGAGGCGAGCCTGACCGAGAAGCGCCGGGCCGACCCACTCTCGGTCGACGCGCTGGCGACGCTGGCGGGCAACTTCGCGCGCGGCGGGCCCTTCTTCGCCATCAACCCCATTCTCGGGGGCGTGGACGAGGAGGGAGCCCACGTCTACAGCATCGATCCTGCCGGTGGCGTGATGGAAGACGACTACACCGTCACCGGGAGCGGCATGCAACTCGCCCACGGCACCCTCGAAGGCGAGTACGACCCCGACCTCTCCATCGAGGCGGCCGGGACCCTCGCCGCCCGCGCGGTCCACGCTGCGACCGAGCGCGACACCGGGTCCGGAAACGGGCTGGTCATCGCGACGGTCACCGGCGACGGCGTCGACGTCGAGGAGTACGACGACGCCGGCGCACTGCTGTAGGCACGCCCCCGCAGGAACACGGAACACTGAATCCGGACGCTTTATTCGCCGGCCGTCGAACGCCGTACAGGTGAATGCGCGAGTCCCATCCCGTCGAACGCGCGGTCGGCATCGACTACTACGTCAGCGACGCACCCGGGGTGGGTGGGCGCCTCCGCGAGTCGCCCGAGGACTTCCGGGTGCGCGAGCGCGAGTGGTTCGAGGCCGAACCGGTCGAGGCCGACCCGGACGCCTACCCCCACCTCGTCGTCCGTGCGACCCTCCGGGACTGGGACACCAACGGTTTCGCGGGGGCGCTGTCGGACCGGCTCGGCATCTCCCGCGAGCGCGTCTCCTGGGCCGGGACGAAGGACAAGCACGCCGTCACGACCCAGCTGTTCTCCGTCGACGGCGTCTCCCCCGCGGACCTCCCGGACCTCTCCGACGTCGACATCGAGGTCGTCGGGCGAGCCGGGCGGCCGGTCCTCTTCGGGGACCTCGCCGGCAACGAGTTCGAGGTGACGGTCCGCGATCCTGAAAACCCGGACCGGATCGACGATGTCCTGGACGACCTCCGGGAGTTCTCCGGCACTGAGCCTGCGGACGGCAGTGACCAGACGACTGTCGCGGTTCCGGACTACTTCGGCCAGCAGCGCTTCGGGAGTCTGCGGCCCGTCACCCACGAGGTCGGTCTGGCGGTCGTCCGCGAGGACTGGCGCGGCGCCGTGCGCGCCTACATCGGCAACCCCGGCGAGCGCGAACCCGAGCGGACGCGCCAGGCGCGGGCGTTCGTCGACGCGCAGTTCGAGGAGACGAGTCCGGACTGGGCGGCAGCCCTCGACCGGTATCCGGGCCACCTCGGCTACGAGCGGGCGATGCTCCACCGGCTGGCCGGGAGCGACGACGAGCCCGCGGACCTCCGCGAGGCACTGGAAACCGCCCCGACCAACCTCCAGCAACTGTTCGTCAACGCCGCCCAGTCCTACGTCTTCAACCGCATTCTCTCCGAGCGGTTCTCCCGCGGGCTCCCCTTCGCCGAACCGGTCGCCGGCGACGTGGTCTGCTTCGTCGAGGCGGACGCCCCCGGGGGGTTCGAGATTCCCGATGCCGACCGCACCCAGCGGGTGACCGAGGGGCGCCTCCGGACGGTCGAGCGCCACTGCGAGCGCGGCCGGGCGTTCGTGACCGCGCCGCTGGTTGGCACCGGGACGGACCTCGCTGACGGCGTCCCGGGCGAGATCGAGCGCGGGGTTCTCGAAGAGGTGGGGGTCTCACCGGGGGATTTCGACCTCCCCGGCGAGTTCGACTCCGCGGGTACCCGTCGCCCTGTGCTCGTCAGGACGGACCTGACTGTCTCGCGGGACCCGCTCACCTTCGAGTTCGCCCTGCCCCGGGGGTCCTACGCGACCGTCCTGTTGCGCGAATTCCTTAAGTGCGACCCTGCGGACCTGTGAAACGCGGCGCTTATCCCCGGTTCGCCGTTACCCTCGGCCATGGAGTGTCGGCAGTGTGCCTCGCCCCTGGAGCGGCCCGGCGACTACTGTCTGGTCTGCCGGACGGCCAACGCCGACACGGTGGTCCTCGAACTGGCCCGCGAGCGCGCGACAGTCACGACACTCGACGGCGAGACGGTCCTGGGCCGACACGTCGTCACGACCACGCCCGAACCGCCAGACAGCAAACGGACGACGGCGGCGTTGCGGAACTTCGCTGGCGAGATCGCCGACGAGGTGCGGCGCAAACGTCCCGAGGAGGTCTACGCGACGGGTGATCGGGACGTACTCCGGGCCGTGCGGGCACAACTCCACTACGAGTTCTACCGCGTCGCGGCCGAGGACCCGGTCGAGGACGTCATCGAACGCCAGGGAGATGCGCCACTGGAAGTCGTCGAGGCGACCGTCGCGGAGAAACTCGGCGGTGCGCACTCGACCGTCATCGGCGGCCGGACCGGCCGGCACGCGTTAGAGACCGTGGCCGACCACCCCCACGTGAAGAAGATAATCCCGGGTCCCATCGACGCGGGCGGGTCGGGCTCGCGGTCGGGCCTCCGGGCGAAAGCGACGCGTGCCGACGACAACGGCAACGTCCGCCTGCTCGTCCGTGACGGCTCCAGCGTCCAGGAGAACCGTGTGGTGACGACCGCGCGGGACCGCGACCTCGGCGAACGAGTGCGGGCGGACCTCAACGAGGCGCTGCGCGAGGCCGACCTCCAGGAGTAGGGACGGCAGCGGGCGCTCGTGCCCGATCCGGTGCAACAATTATCAGTATACCGGTGGACGTAACGTTTGATACTTCTCAGCCCTTCCTTGTCCCGGGCTGAATATATCATTGCTTACGTCCACCGGTATAGTGTGTTCCACGAGTGAGTACAGATTCACTCTTCCATCACTTCGAGAAACCCAGCGGGAGAGACCACCTTGGTACCTCGACAGACGTCGACCGCTCTCACGTGGTCGTTCCCCGAAACGAGAAAGTCGGCATCGCCCGCAACGGCACACTCGAAGAATTTGTCGTCGTCCGGGTCCTCGTCGACGACTGCCAGATCCACGTCGGGACGGATGATCTCGGCGTCTGACTCAACGACGAAGGTTGTCGGGACTCGGAGTTGGTCTCGGTACGAGAATGGCAATTGCTCGTAGCCGACCGTCTCGTAAATCTCCCGCAGGATGGCGTACGAGACGACCACGTCGGTCAGGCTGCTGTAACCGTAGTCTTCGATACAGCGTGCGGGCTTTCCGTCCCAGCCAGCCGCCGAGACGACGACGTTCGTATCGAAGACTACTGTGACCGAGCCCATTCTATTGCATCGTTGATAACAGTCTCGTCGATGTCCTTCTCCGCAGCTTCGCGGCGGGCTAACTCGGTTGTTGCGTTCCACGATTCACTCGACACGAGTTCGACATCGACGCCGAAATCGTTCAGCACTTCCCGCAGTTCGGACAGTTCTTCGAGGAATGTCTCGAAGTGTGCGTCGAGGTCGGCATCCCGACGGTTCTGCAGGGCGTCGGACCGGACCCCCTCGGCAGTCTCACGACTCACGATAGTAGCAATCGGTCGCCATGCGCCCTCGAAATAGAAGATTTTGAACGCGCCGACGATAGACCCGACGCCTTCCGGCTCAACTCCACTCTCCTCGAATTCGTTATCGTACCATTCGACGAACTGATCGAGCGCCTCGGCGAACGTCTCGAAATAGTCTGTTGCAGGCTCCAATTCGCCGAGTTCCTCCACTTCTGACTGGAGGTTCGAGACAGGCTCTTGCAGCGCGGATTCGAGCGACTCGTGCTCTACTTCGCCGTTTCCGAATGATTCTCCTACCCCGTCGAACGCCTCGGCGACATCGAGATTTGCGAGATAGAGTTCCCGGTAGCGCTCCCGCGCGTTCTCGGCGTAATACTCACGCAGGAACTCGAACGTGTCTTTCTCGACAATGCTTTCCAGAGACGGTTCGATCTGCTCTAAATAGAACTCTGCAACACGCGCCTTCTCGGGAAGCCCCGCAATCGCTTGCACAGCTGGCGATGCGCCTCGGTACGAAATTCCGGGACCGAAGTTCTCGAAGTTTGCCTCTCGACTGTAGATGACTTTCCCGTCGAGATACCACGACATCGTGACATCGTCATCGAAGTTGAACGCCTCAACTCCCTTTATCAGGAGTTTCTGGAACGTAATCGAGTCTACGTCACTGACCGCAACCTCGTCCGACTGCTGGACCGCCTGGTAGAGACCCTCGCGGATCCGTGCGACAATCGCGTCTCCGCGGTAGCTCATCGGCTCTTGCTACGTCAGCCACGTCATAATAAGTTTTCCTCAGTCTCTCCGTCCACACTCCGGCCTGCCAGTTCGGGAATAGATGCCGTTGTTTCCTCTTCGGTAAGAGCCCCAAAGAATTCCGTCGACCGCTGGCTACATCGACTCGGGCGCGGCCACGCCGAGCGCGTCGAGCGCGTTCGCGACCGTGTTGCGCGAGGCGACGACGAGCGCGAGCCGCGCGTCCCGTGTTTGGCCTGCCGCGTCCAGCACCGGACACTCCCTGTAGAAGGCGTTGAACGCCTCGGCGAACTCCCGAGTGTAGGTGGCGACGACGTGGGGCCGGAGCTCCTCGCTCGCGTTCTCGATTGCCGCCGGGAACCGCGCGATCACCCGCAGCAGGTCCCGTGCCGCGGGCTCTTCCAGCGCGGCGGCGTCGACCGTCTCCGGGACCTCGTGGCCGGCCGCCCGCGCCTCCCCGAGGATGCCGCAGGCGCGGGCGTGGGTGTACTGGACGTACGGTGCGCTCTGTGCCTCGAAGTCGAGCGCGTCCTCCCACTCGAAGGTGATGCCCTTCGAGGGCTGGGTGGCGACGATGTCGTAGCGGACGGCCCCGATGCCGACCTGGTGGGCGATCCGTTCGACGTCCGCCTCGGTGAGGTCGTCGTCCCGGAGCCGGTCCTCCAGGCGGTCCCGGACCTCACCCCGGGCACGGTCGATGGCCTCGTCCAGCAGGTCGTCGAGGTCGATGCCCGTTCCCTCGCGGGTGCTCATTCCGCCCTCGGGGAGGTTCACCCACGAGTAGTGGACCGACCGCAGCCTGTCGGTGTCGTGACCGAGCATCGCGAGTGTCGCTTCGAGCTGGTCGGCCTGGAGTTTGTGGTCCTCGCCGAGGACGGTCACGGCCTCGTCGAAGTGCTCGAACTTCCACTCGTGGTGGGCGAGGTCCCGTGTCGTGTACAGCGAGGTTCCGTCCGCGCGCAGGAAGACGAGGTTCTTGTCGATATCCTCGAACTCGAGTTGCCAGGCGCCCTCTTCGTAGACCGCCGCGTCGAGGTCCTCGAGTCGTCCGACCACGTCGTCGGTCGCGCCGTCACGCATGAAGCGGGTCTCCTTGACGAACTCGTCGAACTCCGCGGGCAACCGTCCGAGCGTCTCGCGCATTCCCCCCAGGACGGTATCCACGACTTCGCCCACGCGCTCGTAGACCGTCTCGTCGCCGGCCTCCAGCCCCTGCAGGATGGCGTCGATCTCCTCCTCGGCCGCCGCCACTTCGTCGGGTTCGGCTTCCTCCAGGAATTCGTTGCCCCTGCGGTAGTAGCGCACGAGGTCGTACTCGGGCGAGTCCCGTTCGGGGGCCGGCAGGGCTTGCTCGTCGAAGTGCTCGTAGGCCCAGGTGAAGACGGCCATTTGCCGCCCGGCGTCGTTGACGTAGTAGTGGCGCTCGACATCGTAGCCCGCGTACTCGAGGACCCGTGCGAGGGCGTCGCCGACGATGGGGTTGCGCGCCCGCCCCACGTGGACCGGTCCAGTGGGATTGGCGCTCGTGTGTTCGACCACGACGCGCTTCCCTTTCGGGTCGAGACTGCCGTACGCCCCATCCCGGGCGGCCCGGAGCGTGTCGGCCAGATACTGCAGGCCGGGCCGAACGTTCACGTAGGGACCACGGGTCTCCACTTCGGTGACGTACTCGCAGTCCGCGACTGGGAACGCGTCGGCCACCTCCGCGGCGACCGCGGGGGGTGGGGCCTCGGCCGCGTCCGCGAGGCGGAACGCGACGCTCGAGGCCAGCACCGCGTCGACGTCCGCCGGCGGGCGCTCGATGCCGAGGTCGTCGGTCGGATACCCGAGGGCGTCGAGCGCCCGGGTCAGGCCGTCCTCGACCTCGGCGCGGAGTGCGAGGAACATACTCCCGCTTTACCTGCGGGTGGTTTAGGGGTAACGGGTTCGACCCGGTTCGGTGGCGGACTATCCGGTCCGGAGACCCACAAGTCCGGGTCCCCCTGGCGGACCGTCGTCATCGTCGTCGGTCCCGTGGCTTTCGTCGCTGTCGTCCGGTTCGTCGTCCTCAGATCCGTCCTCATCCTCGTCCTCGTCGGTGTCCGTGGGTACCTGTCCGACCCACTCGGGGTCGTAGACCTGTTCGAGGTCGGCCGGGTCCACGCCGTCGAAGAAGGTCCGCTCGAGCTGGTCGGTCACCCGGGTGTAGGCGTCTGCGGCCTCGCTGTCGGGGGCAGTGACGATCAGGGGTTCGTCGCCGGCGGCCTCGACGTCCTCCGGGACGAGCCCCAGCAGCGGGAAGTCGAACTCGACGCCGATGCTCCCGAGTTCGGTCTCCGGCGAGACCCGCGTGATCAGCGCGCCGATGACGCGTCCACCCACGCGCTCGGTCAGCTCTGCGGTCTTGAACGTATCCGCGAACGCGACCGCTTCGGGGGTCGTCACCAGGAGTGTCCCGTCGGCGAGTCCGAGCGGGACCGCAGTCTCGTGGGAGAGGCCACCCCCGGTGTCGACCACGACGGCGTCGAAGCGCTCCCGCAGCGTCTGGATGACCTCGCGGAGGCCGGCCGGGTCGGCCTCGGCGAACGCCTCCAGGCTCGATTGCCCGGGCAGTACTGTCAGTCCCTCTCCAGCCTCCGTGAGTGCGTCCACAGCCCGTACTTCATCTGCGAGTACCTCGTGGACGCTGTGTTCGTAGTAGACGTCGAGTAACCGCGCGAGGTTTGCCACGCCGAGGTCGGCGTCCACGACGACGGTGTCGTGGCCGGCGGCCTGCAGCGAAGCGCCGAGGTTTACCGCCGTCGTCGTCTTCCCGACCCCTCCCTTCCCGCCCGCGATTGTACACACGTATCCCGGCATCCCTGCTACACGTTTCGTGATGGATGACTAAAAAGTTATAGACCGAAGAGGTCACGAACGAAACTCCTGCTCTCGTCGGCTTCACCGTCGGTGGTCTCGCTCCCGCCGTCCCCGTTTGCTTCCCCGAACCACGTGGCGTCGTAGACGTACTGGCGGTCGTGGGGACGGTGTCCGTCCAGGACTGTCCCGGCCAGGACGTCGGCGAGTTCGACGTACGCGCTCGCAGCGTCGGTGTCGGGGCCGGCCCGCACGACGGGCCCGACACGGTCGCCGCCGTCGACGGAACGACACCCAGCAGCGGGTACTCCATGGCAGTCCGGAGACGTTTGACGTCCGGAACGTTCCCGGCGTGGACCTCGCTACGGACCAGCGCCGCCTCGAGGCTGGCCCCGCCCGCGAGTACCTGGTGGACGCCTCGCTGGCCCTCGACCCCGAGGACCGTCGCGAGGTTCGACATCCCGAGGTCCGCGTCGACGACGGCCACCTCGTGACCGGCCGACGCGAGCGCAAGCCCGAGGTTCGCGACGCTCGTCGTCTTCCCCACGCCCCCCTTGCTGTTCGCGACGGTACAGACGTATCCACCCATCTCATACCGATACGTGACGATACTATTTTAATTTCCACCACGGGGCTCCGACGGTGGGTCAACACATTCATACGCCGAACCACCCAATACTGGGGCGATGAGCGAGGTCGAGGCCGAACAGACAGACAGGCAGAAATACGAGTTCAGGAAACTCATCGAGGAGCTCAAGGAGTACCGCGGGTCCGGGACACAACTGGTCACCATCTACGTTCCGCCCGAGCGCCAGATCAGCGACGTCGCCGCCCACGTCACCCAGGAACACTCCGAGGCGAGCAACATCAAGTCAAAGGACACCCGGACGAACGTCCAGGACGCCCTCAAGTCCATCAAGGACCGCCTGAAGTACTACGACAACCCCCCCGAGAACGGGATGGTCCTCTTCTCGGGGGCGGTCGACGCCGGCGGCGGCCGGACGGACATGGTCACCCGCGCCCTGGAGAATCCGCCCGAACCGGTCCAGTCCTTCCGCTATCACTGTGACTCCGAGTTTCTCACCGAACCCCTGGAGGAGATGCTGGCGGACAAGGGCCTCTTTGGCCTCA